>JAGHAI010000077.1 GCA_021161555.1 bacterium | reverse complement strand
GCGTTCGGCTGAGCGACTGAATTTTCTTCGGGGACAGAATTGGGTACCTGTTCTTCATCTGGAAATTCCGATGTGTCAACTCTTTCCCTTCTCTCAAGCGTAATCACCCGACGAGCATTTATTTCGGTTCTATCGTGCACTCTTCCATCTTTATCTTCCCACTGGCGATATCTGATTTCGCCTTCTACCATAACAAGCGTTCCCTTTTTCAATCTTTCCGCTGCCTGACGCGGATTCCTGGTCCAATATACTATATTGTGCCACTGCGTTTCTTCCTGCCAGTTGCCATCTCTATCGGGCCATCTTCTTGTCGTGGCGATGCTGAAATTGAGAACCCCACGCTGCCCATCGGACATATATCGCGGTTCGGTATCCCTGCCAAGACGACCGATTAGAATAACTTTATTGAACATCACAAGCCTCCTTCACAACTTATTTTTCTACTTTCCAATCTATTTAATTAGAACCATTTTATAACGCTCAATAACTTCCTGGCGAGAATCCAATATTCCATCAGTCATACCCATTCCCGCTTGCCATTTCAGCAATCCGATGGACAAGTTCGGGGAATTCAATGCCCGCTTCCCGCGCAGCCATTGGAACAAGGGAAAGCCCGGTCATTCCTGGCAGAGTGTTCACTTCAAGGCAAAAAACTTCGTTCTGCGGGGACAACCTGAAATCCACCCTTGCATAGTGGCGACATCCGATTGCTCGATAGGCATTCATCGCAACATCCTGCAACTTTTTGGCGATATTATCGGGTATCTCAGCAGGACAGATATATTCACTTTTTCCACCTGTGTATTTGTGTTCATAATCGTAAAAGCCATCCTTCGGCACGATTTCTATCACGGGAAGCGGTCTATCATCGAAAATTGAAACAGTGACTTCCCTGCCTGGAATATATTTCTCCACAAGCGCATAATCGCCATACTGAAATGCAATTTTCAGCCCATCGAAAAGTTCCTCATCCGAATTCACAATTGAAACTCCGACAGTAGAACCCTGTTCCGCAGGCTTGACAACGAGCGGAAATTTTAAACATTTAGTGGACAGGGTTTTTTCGATATCCTGCTTTGATTGGGAACTTCTTATGAAACACCAATCTGCGGTGGGAATTTCAAATCTATCGAATATTATCTTCGACAAAATTTTATTCATTCCCAGCATAGATGCCACAGAACCCGAACCTGTAAAAGGAATTTTTGCAACCTCAAGGATAGCCTGAATGTGCCCATCTTCGCCTGCGCCACCGTGATAGCCGATAAAAACTACATCAAATTGTTTCAAAAACTCAATTTCAGCAATAACTTTCCGTTCATCCCATTCGAGTTCAACGACGGAATCTCCCATCTTCCTCAATCCGTCAGCAATTGCCTTTCCGCTTTTGCGAGAAATTTCTACTTCGGAAGATGTGCCGCCATATAGAACGCCGATTTTCATTTTTTCACCTGTCGCTCCACCTGTCCACGCGTGCCAATTATTCTTTTGAAAAAATTAAACCCCTTCAAAAGACCGATAATCGCAGCAATTATCTCCGGCGATAGCAAAGATTTTCCCGCCGCAGACGATGATAACTTATTCATTGGCTCTTCGATTTTGTCAATCATCGAACGAGCCCGCCCCGATGTCAATTCCAGCGATTGCAATGTCTTCTGCGACTGTTCCATCAAAGGTGGCAGTGTTCTATCAATCTGCGATAGCGTGAAGTCGAGATGGCTTGCAGCACGCTCAAATCTTAATAACAACTTTACTAAAAATATCGCCACCACAGCGAGAATCACGACGATTGCCCACAGGGATAGCGCAGTCCAGATTGCTGGATTCATCATTCAGCCTCCTGTGGAACATCCTCACCACCGCGTTTTTTGAAAGTCTCGACGCCAGCGCGGAATGCTTCTTTCAAGGCATCTCCACCTTCCACAACCCTGGCAACTTCCTCACGAATGATTTCCCTAACCTTTTCGAATTCATCTTTGCCGCTGTTAATAGCGACATTAGCCTGTTTGAGCAGATATTCGCGGGTTTCCTTCCCCGAAGCCGGCGCGAGCAAAAGTGCCGCACCTGCACCAATAACTCCGCCGATTAAAAAACCTGCGATAAAAGTATCCACTCCACCGTGGTCTGCCATCTTTCACCTCCTATTTTGTTTATTCGATAATTCGCTTAACCTATGGTCAACATTTTACATAATAGGTCTCATACGCCAGCATTTTTCAGTTAGACGCTTCATATCAGCGCGATACTGATTGCCTATAACTTCAGCAAGTTCATCAACATCAAGATGATACTCATCAATTCCAACAAAACCAGCATTTGAGTCCGAATCTATACATATTCCAAAATGAATTTTAATTGACACAGGAGTCTGCGCAACAGCAGTCAGAGTTATTCTTCTATCTTCATCATATAAATCATCGCCCCAACGGAGAATTTTGCGGTCGTTCAATCTGTGCGAAAGTTTTTCTTCCGCGATATTGACCAGAATATTCTGTCTCAAAACTCCCTTTTCAATGTCATCTCCAAAATGTTCGATGACAAAGTGCAGCAAATCCCCATCAGGAAACATAGTGCCGCGCTTCAATTCCTTAAGGTCTATCATATCCTTCGGGTCTATCTCCATAGGACCCTTGAAAATAACCATAGAATCTCCCCATAGGTCGAAATTGATGAGAGCCCAGTGCGATTTCATTGCATCTATAGTTAATTTCATCGGTTCTGTCATCATAAGATAATCCATTCTACTTCCCTGACTCATTTTATCACCCCTTTATTTCCAATGGCAAAATGACTTCTTATCTTCATTATATAGAATTTACAAAATATTCCAAATTACTTTTTACATTTTCACCACAAGACAAAGGAAATCACGATACCGCCCTCCTCACGAGAGCGGATTTATCCTTCTTCAAACTTTCTATAATTTTGTCTATCTTTTCCGATTTAGGCATCTGTTTCAGCGCCCAGGCGGCTGATGCGCGAACAGTATCAGGCTTGGGCTTCAGCAATGTCCAGGGTTTTGGAACACTAACCACCGATATAAGTGCATCCACCGCATCGGGGGATTTTAAGTATCCAAGTGTTTTGCAAATCTGAGTTTGCAGTGGAATGCTCTCATCCTTTTCCCACATCTTCTTCGGCTTTATATATTCAAGGAGTACTGGCACAGCCTCAGTAATACCTCTCTCAGCAAACAACGATAAGACATCCATTTTAACTCTCTCAGAAGCTCTATCGAAAATATCCATAAGAACGGTATTGACACTTTTAGCGGGAAGTTGCCGCAACAGTTCAAAGGATGAATGCAGAGTTTCTGCAGGTCCGGACAATATAATCTGGTGGATAGTGGAAATCAATGCTGGCTCCTGAGCGAAGATTGGGGCAACCTCAAAAAATTTCAACAGGTTTTTGACAGGCAAACTCGGCTTAAATCTGGACAAAAACAGCTCGACAGCTTTTCCGCCTGCTTTTTCCACAACAGCAGCTGCAAGTCTCCTGGTCTTTAACGGCATTTCTGAACACACTGTTCTATACGCAGCTTCACTTAATGGTTCTGGTTCCTGCTTCATAAGCCAGGCAGCAGCCCTGGCGCGAGTATTCACATCGGAGGAATTCAAATCATCAAACGCAAGGCTGATTTCCGATTCTACCTGTTTTACAAATTCAACATCTGGCAAAGTATTGGCATATCTATCCTGCTGAGACGATTGAGCAGCTGCCTGCTCCTTTTCTTGCGATGCACCCACAGGAACAGCTTGAATTCTATGAATATCCGTCTGCTCGAGCAAATCTATGAGCCGTTGAATCTCCTGATTGCCAACAGCACCGGATTTCAGCGCACTTATCAATTCCTCCTTGTCCTTTGAGAAGCGCTCAGCTATCTTCTGCATTCTCTCAATCTGCTGTTCCGTTATCTCGCTGCCCGCATCACTAACCTGCTGACCGCCTTCGTCAGTTTTTGCACCCAGCGTTTTCGCAAGAAGTTCCTTTTCCTCAAGGACGATTTTATGCTCGCCTACGGCAACAAACATCTTTCTATCGGGGAATATATGAGAAAAACCTTTCTGTTCAACAATTACATCCCACTGGCCCGCGACATCTTCGGGCTTTTGTGTAAAAATTTCCAGAAATGTTATCGCTTCCTGCTCGTCAATGCCGCGCATAAATAATACTCCCTGCAATCCGTAGCTACTGAGAGTGGAATACAAATCTTCCGTCAGTCGGCTGTCGCTCTTGTTTGGCGGCGGCGGCTGTCCGTTGAAGAGCATCGTCTCAGAAGTTATGGATATCGACAGCGCCTCTGTCTTTTCCGCAAGGAAAATATTCAAAAGCTCAAGAAAATGCTCGATTGATTTCTTCACATTTTCATTCTCCTTTGGATAAAGCCTCAAATTCTGCATAGCAACCTTGAACGCCCGGGCAACTTCGACAGCCTTTCCGAGGTCTTCGTCTTCGAGGGGAGATTCCTTTGCCATAGATGTCGTAATAATACGCTTCTGAAGAGCCTTTCTCGTTCCCTCCGATATGAGAACCGCTCTCATTTGATTTTGAAGTGCAGAGAACATCCTTGCGGCATCCTCAAGCTGTCCGGCATTCTGATAATGATAAGCCAACCGCCCTATAACTCTTTCGAGTGAACCTTCTCCATACTTTCTCTCAATTTCAGCGGCGAGAGAATGATACTTCTGCCTTTCCTCATCGCTCATAAGCGAATAAAATACAGAACGGTCAAGTCTGTGCGCGAAAATAAATTCTTCTGGATTTGGCGTTTCCTCGATGAGCAGTGCCCTTCTGGCATTTCCGAGAATATCGAGAACCTGATGAACATTAAGTCCCGCCATTTCCGCAAGCTGCCTGGGATTTATCTTCTCTCCAAGAACGGATGCCAGCTTGAGAACATTCACAGTTTCCTCATCCATACTCATAAGACGTTGCTTTATCAGGTCTTCCAGCCTGGGGGGAATATCCTCCGTCTTCACCTTTGTCAAATCCCACGAATCTCCTCTTGTCTCAATTTTGCCTTCCTGAAGAAGAAAGGATATAGTTTCGACCATAAATAAAGGATTTCCACCGGAATTTTTATAAAGCGCCTCTTCAACTTTTTCGGGCAGTTTTTTGCCGTCGAAAACTTTTTCCACGAATTCCCGCATTTCCTCCAACCGCAGCGGCTTTAAATCAAACCGCTTTATCTTTGCCGATGTGGAGACTTCCTTCATCGAACTTAAAAACGCGAGCATATTCTCCTCGCCATCGGGAAGATTTTCACTGTTGACAGTTGCGACGAAGAAAATCTTTCCCTCTTTTTCCTCGCCGAAAAGCGAGTCAAAAAATTGCCTTGACGGAGGGTCAATTTGTTCAGCGTCATCGAGGAGGATTGCGCCATCGCCCATCTCGCGAATGATGAAAAATGTCTGCGTCAAAGCCTCAAATAGTGCGATGCTATTAGGTGTAGTAACTTCTTCATCCTTCAGAGTTTCCTTCGCATCCCAGGGGTATAAATACGGTTTCAAAAGCAACTTATATTTATCATCCAGCTTTTTAAAAACACTATCAGATATATCCTGCCGCTGCTCAAAGAGACTTCCGAGAGATGCAAAAACAGCGCCATACATTTCCGTCTGCCAGAATGGATAACCCTTTGCCACAACAGAAAATGCAAGATTTTTGCGTGCGATAGAGTCCGCATATTCTATTAACCTTGTTTTTCCTGTGCCACCGCTCCCGAGAAGAACGGGAAAAATTTTGGGGTCGCTATCGGGTTTTAGATGATTTTCCAGAAAATGAAGTATCTCATCTCTGCCGACAATATAAGGCGATGCAAGAATTGAATCGAGTTTCTCTGGCGTCAAAAGTTTTCCAGAATCGGGAAAGACGACGACCTTGCCTTTCCCCTGTTTCTTGGCAATGTATAGTGCTTCATCGGCTCTCTCGAAAAGCTCCTCCCAGTCCTTGCCATCCACGGGATAAAGGGATATCCCGATGCTGCATCCAAGTTTCAGCTGGTCGTTTCCGGCTTTAAGCGGAGACTGGGCTAATTTCTGATGAATCATACTACCAACCTGAACAGCTTTTTCCTTGTCAATGCCAGGAACTATGAGAACGAATTCGTCTCCTGCATACCTGATTGGTATTCCACGCTTTTGAATGGTGGAAACTATTATTTTTGAAAAGTGAATCAGCGCCTGGTCGCCAATGGGATGCCCATAATTATCGTTGATGCCCTTGAAGTTGTCCATATCGAACATAAAAAATGCCAGCGTCAGCCCCTTTGCCTCTGCCTGCCTGAAATATTTCGGAATCTGTTCCCTCAAATACCGACGATTATATATGTGCGTCAATTCGTCAGTATAGAGAAGTTTCAGCAACTCCTTATGTTTCGATTCGGGACTCATTTTTTTTACAAATCATTGCAAATGAGATTTTTAATATAGTGCTT
This sequence comes from bacterium, assembly GCA_021161555.1. GTDB lineage: Bacteria > UBP14 > UBA6098 > B30-G16 > B30-G16 > JAGHAI01. Next base: position 16,196 of record JAGHAI010000077.1, on the reverse strand, counting down.
TACAAAATATGTATTGCCCTCTGTTCTGCGGCAAGTACGCTTTCTCCAATCATTTCTGATAAAGTGGGATGGGCAAATATTTTGTCCTCGACATCGTCAATCGAAAGGCCGCTTTGAACGAGAAAACCACCGAGGCCGAGCAATTCCGACGAATTTTTCCCGGCTGAATGGAACCCTATAATTTTCCCATCCGGTGCAGCGATAACTTTCAAAAAACCCTCCTTTTCATCCTCGCAGAGCGCCCTGCCCGAAGCAATATAGGGGAATTTTCCAATTTTTACATTGTCCCCAAACTTTTTCCTCGCTTCCGCCTCCGTCAATCCGGCGGAACCCGCCTCAAGAGCGGAAAATATCGCCGCAGGAACGCCGCTGCCGTCGAATTTTCTATCACTTTCGCCCAGAATGCGTTCCACTATGAAAATTCCCTGATGAGAAGCAAGATGAGCGAGAAATGGTGGTCCAATAACATCGCCAGCGGCGTAAACATCTTCCACAGATGTGCGCAGAAAATCATCGACAACAATTCCATTCTCGCCGATTTCAATCCCAATTTCATCCAATTTATCGGGAAAAACAGGTGTTCTCCCTGTGGCGACTATTATCTCTTCAGCAGATATAGAATTACCATCGTCCAATTCGATGATAACTCCTTCGGTATTTCTGTGCGCATAGACAGCCTTTGCAGAAACAATTATCTTAACTCCCTCCTTCACAAGCGCACGATGTATAGCAGAAGACACATCGTCATCGTTGAACGGAAGAATTTTAGGCATAAGTTCGACAATTGTCACATCGCATCCAAAAGCTCGAAAAATATGCGCAAATTCAACACCGATAACTCCTCCGCCCAATATCACTAACTTTTGAGGCAACTTTTCCGCCGAAAGCGCACGCCTGTTATCCCACGGAGAAATCCCAGAAAGACCTTCCACAGGCGGAATACTCGTCGTTGAACCTGTCGCAATTATTATCTTATCAAATTTTCTCCGCTCCGACTTTGCACCCTCAATGAGTATTTCCGTCGGCGACAGGAAAACAGCTCGCCCCGAAATCAGCTCTATGCCCCGCTTTTTGAATAAAAATTCAATTCCTTTCACAAGACGCTGAACCACTCTGTTCTTGAAATCAAGAATTTTTCGCCAATCGGGAAAAATTTCGCCATCCCAGAGGGACATCGCATTTCCCCACTGAAAATCTGCGATTTTGTGTGCCGTCAAATATAGTGCTTTTGTGGGAATACAGCCGTGATTAGTGCATTCTCCGCCCAAAAACTCCTTCTCGACGACGGAAACTTTTGCCCCCATTTGAGCAGCTCTTATTGCGGCGACATAACCAGCAGGTCCACCGCCGATTATACCAATGTGCATATTTGCGCCCCTTTCTTTTTTATCGAGAATTGCCTGTAATATTAAAATGAATAACAAGAAGTTCCGCAACGAAAAATTTTAAATATACAAATCATATTGATGTGAGAAAAAATGGATTTTGGATAGGGGGAAATGAGATGATGACATCACACCTGCGAACTCCACAAATTCATTAACCCCTGAAAAATTTAGACGATTATAAAAAAAGAAACTCACTTCTCATATAATACGATGCGGATTGAAAGCACTTTTTTAATTTTCTATTCTATGTTCCACAGTTCAAATTCAGGTGGGCTTTCGCCATCGAACCCGCCATCAACAATAACACCTTCCGCAATTTCTCCGATTTTGAATTCGCCAAAATTTTTTCCCATCCATATACCCACATTTTTCGAGAACATATCGAGAGACTTTTTAAAATTCAAGCGCTGACGCTCATTTGGATGATGCATCGCATAAAAAATTCCCGAAACGGGGTCAATTGGAGTGATGTATGAATCGGAACCACCGAGCAAAAGAACTCCACTGTCAACTTCCCGCCGAAAAGGATTTGTTCTTCTCCATCTTTCGCCAAGCCTCTTCGCATACAATCCATCAGGGCCACCCCACCTGTTTTCAAACGCAGGCTGAACCGAAAGATTTAACCCCAAATTAGCCGCCCTGTCAATCTGTTCAGGTGAAATCAATTCAGAATGTTCTATTCTCCACCTGCGGAGCGAATTTTCGCCAGCCACATATTCAGCCACTCTCAAATATTGTTCAATCGCTCTATCGCCAATTGCGTGCATTGCAACAGCCATATCGTTGTTCAGTGCCGCCTGAAAAAATTTTTTCAATTTGTCGTCGGTGAAATACAATACGCCATTTTTCTGCGGTTCGTCGTCATAGGGCAGGGAAACCGCAGCGGTGTGCGAGCCAAATGAACCATCCAGAAGGATGCACCCGCCTATTTGATTTAACCCCAGAGACTTCACACGCTCCACATCTGTGGTTTCCACAAAAATTTCTAACTTTACTGGCAATTTTACTTCTATTTTCAACAGAAGTTCAGCCCATTCGACGAACGGCACAAGCGAATGAACCACAAATGCACCTGCACTTTTGGCATATTCTGCAACTCTAAACGCGGCATCTATAAGCGTCCGCTCGTCGAGTTTTTTTAAAAAATATTCCACAACTTTTTCCTGCTGTTCGCCAGAGAAAATGCCATCTTCGGGTAAGTTTTTAAATTCGGCGGGAAGCATCTTCATCGCAGCGCTGGAAAGCGAACAGGAATGCCCATCAACACGGCGCAGGAAAATCGGAACATCAGGCGCGATAGATTGCAGTTCATCTGCGGATGGCATATTATCCTGCGGGTCAAAGCCAAATGCCCAGACCACTTCGCCAATTCTATATTCGTTCAGTGTCGTCCATCGCAAGAAAGAGAAAAGTTCTGATTTCGTCGAAATTTTTGATAAATCAAGAGCGCCGAGATAAATCCCTGTCTGAAAAAAGTGCGTATGGCAATCTGCAAGCGGCGGTATCAACATTTGATTTTGCGCAAGTTCAATCACTTCGGCATCCTGCGGCGCAGTTTTCTCATTATCGAGCGCAATTATCTTTCCATCATCCACGAGCATTCTTTCATATTCATTCCCCGACGAAATCATTTTCCCCATTACGCATTTCATCATCGTCTCCGTTTGCTGAATTTTTTTCATCCAGATGGAATATTTTGGACACCAGATAAGAAACCACAATCGCAGCAATTGTTCCAAGTGAAAATCCCCCAAGCACATCGGCAGGATAATGAACACCGACATAAATTCGGGAGAATCCGACTATAAGCGCAATCGGAACGAGAAAATATAGAGATTTTCTATAATAAAAGCCGACTGCCGTTGCCATTGCAGCAGCGTTGGCAGCGTGATTTGACGGAAAGGAAAATTTTCCACCGCAATGCCAGATGTATCTCACCCCCTCGAGAGCGATATTGGGTCTTATTCGCCCGAAAAGCGGTTTAAAAATTCTTGCGGCAAGCGGGTCTGTAATTGCAACTGCAACGAGCAACGAAATCGCAGCCAATTTTCCTCTTTTGCCGCCGCGCCAGAAAAGAATTATTAGACCGGCGATAATTAAGGGAATCCAGATGCGCTCATTCGTGAACACCGGCATAATGACATCGAAGAACCCATTCGCAAAATCTGAATTTATAAGCCGAAACAATTTTAAATCGACATTCATCATACAGGACAATTAAAACGATTAAAATGAACATTTGCAATGTCAAATTGAAAATTTATTTAGCCTCTGCGATAATTTATATAATCGTTGTTAAATATGTGAAAAAAGTATTAAAAATAACTTGACATCAAATTGAACTACACTAAATTCATAAAACGATTTAGTGAAATTTTTAACATATTGGGGGTTAAAGATGGATTCCTTCTTTTTGCCAGAAGAAAAAATTGGCGAATTTACCGAACATTTATCCCGCTTTGGCAAAGTATATAGATATGAGCAAAGTTCATCCGGAGCTCGTCTCAGGTTGCTTTCTGAAGATGACTATGGGAAGTATTCATTTCCCGAAATTCGCGCCGCAGAACCTGCAAAATTTCTTTTCATAAAAGCCAAGCGCAAGCTCGCAGAATATTTTGATTCAAGCTGGAAGACAATCGCAATCGAAGAAGAGCCAAAAGTAATAATCGGGCTTAAAGGCTGTGACCTCGCTGCAATAAAAATCTGGGATAATGTCTTCCGCGACGATGAAGATTACAAAGACCCATTTTACATATCTGCACGAGAAAACACGCTTCTTGTGGGAGCAGACTGCACAAGCGCTGGAGAAAATTGCTTTTGCAATTTGCTCGGCAACAAACCATTTCCTGCAGAAGGTGAATTTGACCTGTCCATTTCCCCCGTAGATGGTGGCTATGTTGTATTCATAGGCAGTGAACGGGGCAAAAAAGCACTCGATGGATTTTCTATGCAGAACGCTTCGCAGGAACATCTGAAACAAATTGAAAATCGGCGAAATGAAATATTAAAAGCACTTGAAGAACAGAACAGCAAATATAAAACTTCCACACCATACCGCGAACTCGTCGAAAAAAATCCCGAAAGTCCTGCCTGGGCAAAGCACGGTGAGACTTGTGTTTCCTGTGCTGCCTGCACTTATGTATGTCCAACCTGCTTCTGCTTTCAGATATACGATAAACCGGGACCGGACGGAAAGTATGAAAGATTTCTCGTCCTCGATTCCTGCAAATATCCGAGATTTTCCTTTATGGCAGGAGGACTTAACCCGCGAGGGCGTCTTGTGGAAAGATTTAAGCACCGATACAATCACAAATTCTTTCACTATCACTGGCGATACGAACAATACGCCTGCACTGGCTGCGGAAGATGCATCGAAAATTGTATGGGGAAAATAGATATGAGAGAAACACTCAAAGATATCGAAAAGCAAGAACAATCACACAAACAATAAATGGAGGCAAAGATGCCCGAAAAAGTAGAGAACATATATTATCCTCTTCCCGCCAAGGTAACTGAAATCATAGACGAGACTCCCACAATAAAAACATATAGGTTTGAAATGGAAAAGCCCTTTACTTTCAGGGCGGGACAGTTCGTTCAACTCACCGTTCCTGGAATAGGTGAGGCACCGTTCACGCCATCATCAAAACCTGGAACATCGCCTGAACTCGAAATAACGATATTGAAAACAGGCAGAGTCACCGATTATCTCCACGAAAAGGTAAAGGTCGGCGATACTCTTGGCATACGAGGTCCCTTTGGCAAAGGCTATCCACTGGAAAAGATGAAAGGGCACGAAGTTCTCGTCGTCGGCGGAGGCGTTGGACTTGCGCCTCTCCGCTCCTGTTTATATTCGCTCTTCGAGAACATAGACGATTATAAAAGAGTATCGATTAAATATGGTGCTCGAACGCCAAAGGACCTTGTCTTCACCTATCAACACGAAGACTGGGCGAAAATGCCAAAAACTGATTTGAAGCTCACAATTGACAATCCATATCCCGGCTGGAGCGGAACTGTTGGCGTCGTCACCGTTCTGCTCGATAGGGAAAATGGATTTGATGTGGATGTAAATGACGCTTATGTCGTTTCCTGCGGTCCTGAAATAATGCTCAAATTCGTCACATATAAACTTCTCGACATAGGATTTAAGCCTGAACAGATATATCTCTCGATGAACAGACGAATGTCCTGCGGAGTGGGAATGTGTCATCGCTGTAATGTTGGACCATACTATCTCTGCAAGGATGGTCCGGATATGTGCTATGCGAAGATAAAAGATTATCCAAATGTATTTGGTTGATGAATAAATAATTCGATTTACTACTATTTAAGCGGGTCAAAAGCCCGCTTTTTTTATTTTCAGTATTGACAAAATCCTGAATTTAAATATCTTTGAAATATGGTTCGTGCTAGGCGGAGGGCTGCCGGTCCTCTGAACCCGAAACCCGGCATATGCGGGGCTGAATTCCCGACAGAGGTTTCGCTATTTTCGGAATTCTGAGGTGGCGGTGGCGTTGATATTCAGGTCTTGCGCAAGGTGTGCTTCTCGAACCCCGCCAGGCCCGGGAGGGAGCAACGGTAGAGAATGTCATATCTGTGCCGCAAGGTAGCCTGGATGGAGTCACCTAAGCTAAGGAGCCGAAAAATAGCAAATCGAAGTCGGGTGCACGAACCATCTTGAATAAAACCAGAATAATTATGCATTTCTCACCACAAAAAAATTCTGAACTCGCAAGTCTGATATTTATCCTGATAATAGCAATTATCTTCATCGCGCTCAGTATGTATATCGACCTGATGTATAAAATCAATGTGCTATATAATCTTTTAAAGGTATATGCCAAAGTCCCAATTGCAGATTTTCTATTCAACATCGTATTCTTAATAATATCAATTACAATATTGATTTTATACATACGCTGGAACGAAGTAAAAAAACGAAACAGAGAACTGGAAAACATCATCGACAGCATCACCCCCGATGTATTTATTGTGGTAGACTCAACAGGAAAAATTCAACTCTGCAGTAGTTCCATAGAAAATACATTCGGCTTCAAAAGAGAGGAAGTGCTCGATAAAAACATCGACAATCTCATATCCAATGGCGTTGGAATCTCATCTCAATACGACGAACTGTACAATCGATTTCGCGAAAAAGGCTTTCACATAGGTATTGGCACTGGTATATGCAAGGACGATAGACAAATTCCGGTTGAAATTGTTCGGGCAGAGCTGAAATTCAGCGGTGGCTCCGTTTTGCTTGTGCGCGATATTTCCGAAAGAAAACTGCTTGAAGAGGAATTAACAAGGTATAGAGAAACATTGGAAGAGATGGTTGCGGAAAGCACTGCCGAATTAAGAAAAGCAAACGAGCAGTTGAAATCGGAGATAGCAAGCAGAATTAGATTGGAGATGCAACTTCGCCGAGAGAGAGATTTTAACAAAATGATAATAGAAACAGCGCCAGTATTCTTCGTTGCAATAAACCCCAACGGAAAAACAATAATGATGAACAAAACAATGCTCGACGCACTCGGCTACAAAGAAGATGAAGTCATTGGAACAGACTAATTGAAAACATTTATCCCCGATGATGAAATAGAGAAAGTATCAAACATATTTAATATCCTTCTTTCCACTGATAGAAGCATATCGGTTGAAAACAATGTTCTCAAGAAAAATGGCGAAAAAATTCTCGTTGAATGGCATGGAAAACAGGTTTTCAACGAAGCAGGCGAACTTGAATTCTTCATAGTGCTTGGCACTGATATAACGGAAAGAAAACAATATGAAGATGCGCTTAAAGAGAGCGAGGAAAAATATCGTAATTTAGTTGAAAAATCTATCGTCGGCATTATTGTGACCAAAGAAAACAAAATAATTTTCTGCAACAGGAGAGAAGCAGAGTTATTCGGCTACAAATCAATAGATAAGCTTCGCGGCAACTTTGTAGAAAAATATATACATAAAGATGACTTGCCAAAGTTTATGGAAATAAACGATAAAGTTATGGCTGGAATATCAATGTCTGAGCCGACAATTTTTCGTGGTATTCGAGCAGATGGTGAAATTGTTTTCATCGAATCCTTCACAATTGCATCGCCATTTATGGGCGAAAATACTTTGTTATCATTCCATCTTGATGTTACAGAGCGTGTTAAAGCTGAGAACGAGGTTAAAAAGTATCAAAAGCAGCTGCAGAAATTGTATTCCGAAGCGGAAATAACCGAAGAACAGGAAAGAAGAAGGGTTGCAGAAGATTTGCACGATAGCGTGGGACAATTGCTGGCGCTGGCAAAAATTAAGATGAAAATGTATATGGAAAATCAGGAAATGCTTCAGAAATACAAAAAAGAACTTACTGAAATCGAACAATATATTGAAGATTCATTAAAAATAGTAAAAGGCGCAATTTTTGAACTCAGCCCACCAAGTTTGTATGAACTTGGTCTGGTTGATGCACTGGATGAAATGTTGAAAAAGCTCGGGGAAAAAAGCGGAATAAATGTCGAGTTTATCTACAACAGAAAACCAAAAACATTAAATATTGAATTTAAGTTGATATTATATAGAATTATAAGAGAACTAATGATGAACACAATTAAACATTCCAACGCAAAAAATGTTAAGGTTATTTTATCCACAGGAGACGACATTGTTCGTATAGTATTCACTGATGACGGTACTGGTTTCGATGTCTCAAAAGTATTTTCCTATGAAAAGAAAAGCGGCTTTGGATTGTTCAGCATTCGCGAAAGATTAAATTATTTTGGCGGAAATTTTGATGTGCACTCTGAGAAGGGAAAGGGTTCAAAATTTGTTATAGAAATTCCATTTAGTACAAGAACAAAATTTGATTGGGGGAGTTATGAGTATTAGAATTGTCCTCGTTGACGACCACAAATTATTTAGAGAAGGTTTGAAATCATTGCTTGCCAATCAAAAAAATATAGAAGTAGTTGGACAGGCAAACAGTGGACTGGAAGCTATGGAAATCGTTCAAGAGCTTCTTCCCGACCTTGTGGTTATGGATATAGGTATGAAAAATGTCAATGGAATTCAGGCAACTCGACAGCTCAAGACAATTTCTCCCGACATCAAAGTTCTCGCTCTGTCTATGCATTCCAATGAAAAGTATGTAGCCGAAATGCTTCGGGCTGGCGCTTCGGGATATCTTGTCAAGGACTGCGCTTACGAAGAACTTGTAAATGCAATAAATACCATTATGTCTGGAAGAGTGTATTTAAGTCCTGAAATTGCTGGCGCTTTTGTTAAGGATTTCCTTTTCGGCAGTTCTGAAGAAACACCTTCTATCTTTTCCATCCTTACACCGCGAGAATGTGAAGTTCTCCAGCTAATTGCAGAAGGAAAGACGAACAAAGAAATCGCAGATGAACTCGGTGTCAGCATAAAAACCATCGACACGCACCGTCAGCAGATAATGAAAAAACTTGATATTCACAATGTGGCAGAATTGACGAGATACGCTATTAAAATGGGGCTTACCCCACTTGACAAATGATATTATTCCGCAGTTTCTATTAAGCACGGAAAGATTTTAAACATCTCTCATTTTCGCGGCGAAAAATGCCTGTCCAAGTGCAATCCCCTGGTCATTAGACGGATTCTTCTCGTTGAAATATTTTTTTAAACTATCACCAAATCTTTCATATATAAGCTTCATCAATAATTTATTCTGAAACACTCCGCCAGAAAATACAACAGTATCTGTTCCATATTCTACTATCATATTCTCGACTAATTTGTAAATTGCTTCTACAACTGTCTTATGAAAACGAAGAGAAATAATGCCGACATCATTTCCCGCAATCACATCGTTAACAATTTGTCTTATCATTGGCGAATAATCTATTATTTTTTCATCATTTTCTAATATTGTAAATTGATATGGTTCTACTTCTTCCTTGCTATTCTTTTCGTATGCAATTATTGCACTTGCTTCAAGTTTCATCGGAGCATAAGCTTCATATTCATTTTCAAATGCCAAACCAATTAACGAAGCAATCGCATCAAACAACCTTCCTGCGCTCGTCGTCATCGGGTGTCGGGACTGTGAATAAATATTTTCCAGAACATTTCTTTCAAAATCTGAAATTATTTTATACATCGGCAAATATTTTAAAACATATTTTGCATCGTCGCCAAATGCCTGTATTAGATATGAATAAGCCATCCTGTATATTTTCACTGCTGCGGCATCTCCACCTGGCAATACTATCTTTTTTATGTGCCCTATTCGCCTGCACGACATATCCTCAGGTTTCACATAGAAAAACTCGCCACCCCATATTGTCTCTAAGTCATCTCCCAGACCAGTGCCATCGAATACTACTGCTATTACAGGATTTTTAATATTATATTCAGCGATAACTGACCAGGCGTGCGCACAATGATGCTGAACTTTATATACTGGAATGTCTCTTCTATTAGCAAATTCGACCGCAAGCCTCGTTGAATAATAATCGGGGTGTAAATCGCATACAACGGCATCAGGTTCAACACGCAGCCAACGCAGAAAATTATTAGCAGTTTCCCGCCAGAAATTCTGTGCAAGAGGGTCGCTCATTTCACCAATGTATTGCGAAGGATATATGTGTTTTCCATTATATACAGCAATAGCTCCCTTCATATCAGCGCCCGATGCTAATATCTTTAAACTATTTCCACCAGAGACATCATATCTGCAGGGTATAAATCCTCTTGCGCGGCGTATTAAATATATTTTTTCCCCATTCACAAAGGCAACAGAATCATCAGCTCTATTATAAATTTCTCTATTATGAAACAAAATCACATCGGCAATATCAAGCCTTTTTACTGCATCCTCCGGGTCTTTTGCTATTGGCTCGTCCCTTTTATTCCCGCTTGTAGCAACGATAACCGCTGGCGCGCCATAATAAAATAAAAGATAATGTATTGGTGCATACGGCAAAAATATCCCTATATAAGCCAGCCCTGGCGCAATAAGTTCACTAATAATATTATTATTTCTCCTTTTCAATAATAATATTGGAGCTGATGAAGATTTTAAATATTGCTTCTCAATATCATCGATATAAGCAATCGTTCGGGCTATATCTATATCTGCTGCCATTACTGCAAATGGTTTCGTCTGTCGATTTTTCCATCTTCGCAGACGAGAAACCGCCTTATCATTTGACGCATCACATATAAGATGAAACCCTCCTATCCCGTGAACCGCGACAATTCCGCCCGAAGATATTATTTGAGCAACTCTCTTTATATTATTTTGCATATCAGCAATACTTGTTGCACTGTGATTTCGCAATGAAAAAGGATATTTATTATTATTGCGTTCCCATAGAAAATATGCCGGTCCGCAATTATAACAGGATATCGGTTGAGCGTGATATCTTCTATTTGCTGGATTTTCGTATTCGGAACGGCACTCGTCGCACATATCGAATTCTGACATCGTAGTCATCGGTCTATCATAAGGGACATTCCTTATAATTGTGAATCTCGGTCCACAGTTGGTGCAGTTTATAAAGGGATACAAATACCTTCGATTAGAAGAATTAAACATTTCATCAACACAATCACGGCACACGGCAAGGTCTGCTGGTATAAGGCCAATTTCATCTGTGGCGCGGGATTCTACTATATGAAAATCGTTCAGTTTTTCATTGATATTTACGGAAGTAATCTTCATATCGTCGATGCGTGCAGCCGGGGGCAACTCATCTCGCAGAGAATCTAAAAATCGGTCAATCGAAACTGCCTCCCCCTGAACGAAAATAACCACTCCATAGCTCTCATTCCTGACATAACCGACAACTTTCTCCCGTTCGGCAATGCGCCATACAAATGGGCGAAAACCGACGCCCTGAACTATACCCCTTATTTGAATTTTATATGCTTTCATTTTATAAAAAATAATATCATATAAGAAAAAATAAAATATAAAAAAGCCCACGATAAAAAATCGTGGGCCTGCCATAATCAACAATAAGCTGACATCACTTCACGAATGCGATTTTCCCCGTCTTCTGCTGTTCCAGAACATCTATCACATATAGATATGTTCCCGCAGGAAGACTTTCGCTCGCCGTGAAGGATATCTTATAAGTGCCAGCTTTCCTGTCCTCGCTCCACAAATATATCTGCTTCCCAGAAACATCGAATAGTTTCAGAGATATATTCCCATCCTGCGTCATCTTCACGGTAATTGCCGTTGTGCTGTTGAATGGGTTTGGAGCAAATTCGCCCACAAATGGAGTTTTCGGCGGCTTGGAATGTGGTTCAGAAATTCCTGAAGTATCGATAAGTTCCGATGTTATAAATCCAGCTTCCAGAGAAGTTCCATCGGAGCGAATTCCTGCGACAGATTGCCCAATTGACGACAGCAACTTGTGGCTGCTGTTTTGAACAATCCCGCCACCATTATCTGTAACGGCAGGTGCCATTTGGGTTTGAGCGAAAACAAATATTGCTAACAATGACACCATAAATACGCAACCTTGTCTGTGTCGTTCATAGCATAGCCACCGTGTACCGTCAATCTGTATGGAATCGCGCCAACCAAATTTGTTCCCAATCCCACATCGCCATCCTCGTCTATCTGAACAGCGATAATATCATTCACATTGAACCTAAAGGTCTCGTGTCCAATTATCTCAAATTCATTACCGGTGTCCTCATCCCTGAAAAGTAGATTCAAAAAATCGTTGCTATCGCCCTGTATTATCAAAGCTGCGTTCATTCCATCACCTGCATAGTTCAGATGCAGTCCGCCTTCCGGAGGAGAAATACCAATCCCCATACTACTTTCAATTCCGTCCGCAAATCCAGCGGGCATTCCCATAATTCCATCCCAATCCGTTAACTGTGCATATTCTGCCCACATAGCTGAATCTGAATGAAGAGCAAAGAAAGCATTATTTGCCCCGGCAGCAAAAGAAGCATCATAGGAAAATGCAGATGTTCCCGCTTTTGCAGCAGTGAAATCATAGGGACTTGAACCTAATTGGTATCGCGGAGAAAGTTCACCGCCACTTTCAATTTCCACCGAAAGCCACAGCGGTGATGTAAAATCCACAGCGGAACCGAATGGCGTATCGAACCGAGCATCACCGTGAAAAGTCCGCCTGCGGTTGTCGCCATTTGAGTTTCTGACCAGATTGGCGAACCGCCCGATTCAGTTTCATACAGTCTAAATGTCAATATATATCCGCAACAGGCGCTCCAGTCGCATCTGTAAGTCGGCCCTGAAAGAAAATTACCGACGGTATCTGCGCAAAAACCATAAAAAATAGCAAAGCCAGAACACTTGCGAGTCTCACAGCAAATCTCCTGGTAATTGTTTACTTTATTATAATTAAAATTTATATTTTCGCTTTGTAATGTCAACTTTGTGATTTATTTAAAATAAACCTATACGAAAAATTTTGAATATGATAGCATTGGTTCAAAGAGTGCGCAGTGGTTCAGTTGAAGTGAATGGCGAAATTGTCGGTTCAACTGGAAGAGGTTTCGTCGTCCTGGTTGGCGTATGCGCGGATGATGAACCCTCCGATGCGATGAAACTCGCCGAAAAAGTCTATGGACTGCGTGTATTCGAAGACCACACAGGGAAATTCAATCTATCCATTTCCGATGTCGGTGGAAGCATTTTAGCCGTATCGCAATTCACCCTTTGCGCCGATACCACAAAAGGCAGAAGACCATCCTTTGCCCGCGCAATGGAACCCGAGAGGGCAAAAAATCTCTTCGACGCCTTCGTAGAACTTCTCCGCGCAAAGGGAATTCACACTGAAACGGGAATTTTTGGCGCAAAAATGCTCGTTAAAATAGAAAACGATGGACCGGTCACTCTGTGGCTCGATTCGAAAGCAAAAAGAAAAAAATAGATATATAAGATAGAAAGAGGGAGGCAAAATGGACGAAAAAATCTTCAAGGCATACGACATTCGAGGCATAGTTCCCGAACAGTTGAACGAAGACATCGCATATCTAATTGGTGGCGCGATAAAAACTGTGCTAAATGCGAAAAAAATTGCAGTCGGCAGAGATGTGCGTCTTTCATCGAAGATGCTGGAAAAGGCGCTGGTTCGCGGATTGACGGAAGCGGGCGCAGATGTCGATATACTGGGTGAAATTTCCACCGATGCACTTTATTTTGCCGTCGGAAAATTTAAATACGACGGCGGAGTTATGATTACCGCATCTCACAATCCGCCTCAATATAATGGCTTCAAAATATGTCGCGAAAATGCCATACCACTTTCGGGGAAATCCGGATTGCCGCAGATAAAAGAAATAGTAGCCAGCGGAAAATTCCCACGCGCAGAAAAGAATGGAAAAATCACGGAAAAAAATATCATCGATGACTACATCGCACATTGCCTCTCTTTCATAGATACATCGAAGTTAATTCCGTTCAAAATCGCTGTGGACACTGGAAACGGCGTGGCGGGAATTTTCCTGCCGAAACTCTTTGAAAAACTGCCCTTCGAAATAACTCCACTTTTTTGGGAACCCGACGGCAACTTTCCAAATCATCTTCCAAGTCCAATTGAACCTGAAAACACGCAGACACTTCGCGAAACTGTCATCAGAAAAAAACTTGACTTTGGCGTGGCTTTCGATGGCGATGCCGACAGGATGTTCATCGTGGATGAGAAGGGACAACTGGTCGGCGGAGACATCATAACCGCAATGGTTTCTCGAAATATGCTCGAAAAATATCCAGGCAGTAAAATCGTCTATAATCTTATATGTTCAAAAACTGTCCCTGAAATAGTAAAAAAGTACGGCGGAACACCCATTAGAAGCAGAGTTGGACACGCATTCATAAAACCGATTATGCGCGAGCAGAACGCTGTCTTCGGCGGAGAACATTCGGGACATTTCTATTTTCGTGATAATTGGTTTGCAGACAGCGGGCTTATCGCATTTCTGGTCGTCGCAGAACTATTATCGCAGGAGAAAAAAACACCGTCAAAACTCATAGCAGAAATGGATAAATACTTCCGAACGGGCGAAATCAACACACGCATTGAGGATAGGGAAAAAACACTGCAATGTGTATCGCAAACTGTATCGGAAGAAACGAACAAAGAACCAGATACCACCGACGGCATCACATTTGATTTTGGCGATTGGTGGTTCAATTTGAGGCCTTCGAATACAGAACCGCTCATCCGCCTTAATCTCGAAGCATCTTCAAAAAAGCAAATGGATGAGAAGAAAGACTGGATACTCGCAATAATAGAAAAATGCTCGGGATAAATTTTTAAATATCTAAATACTTAATCCCCAACTCTCGATATTGTGTGATGCCTTATAGTAAACAAAAAAGCCCCCGTCAGAGGGGGCTTTCACATTCGCATATAGGTGCCTCTTTTTACACCCAACCTCGGAGTTTCATCGCATCGACGACCCGCTGAACAGCGATAAGATAGGCTGCCACGCGCATATCGACATTCTTTTCCTTATGCACATCATAAACCGCCTGATATGCTCTGGTCATCTTTGCGTCGAGTTCCTCGTGGACCTTTTCGATGGGCCACCAATACTGATATATTCCCTGAACCTGCTCGAAATAGGATACGGTAACTCCACCGGCATTCGCAAGAAAGTCGGGAATTATGTGGACGCCTTTCTTATATAGAATTTTATCCGCTGCTGGTGTTGTGGGACCATTTGCCAGTTCGCATAAAATTTTACACTTGATATTATCCGCATTCTTTTCCGTGATAACATTTTCAATCGCCGCCGGGTAAAGAATATCGACATCGAGTTCCAGCAGGTCTTCGTTTGAAATTGGTTCAGTTCCGGGAAAACCCGGGACTTTACCTGTTTCCTTCACATGCTTTGCCAATGCGTGTGGGTCTATTCCATCTGGATTATAAACTCCGCCGTAAACATCGGATGCAGCGATAAGTTTTCCACCGCCAAACAATTCTTTATGCAATGTTGCGGCAAAACTTCCGACATTACCGAAACCCTGAACAGCATATTTAGCCTGTGCAGGGTCGATGCCCAATTTTTTGCAGGCTTCACGAACGGTGTACATTCCACCGCGAGCTGTGGCATCACTCCGACCGAGCGAACCGCCCAGTTCCACTGGCTTACCTGTGATAACTGCAGGTTGATGGTCATTACTCAAAACCTCGTATTCATCCAGCATCCAGGACATAATCTGTGATGTAGTGAAGACATCTGGTGCGGGAACATCTTTATACTGCCCTAATCGGAAGTAAATTTGACGCATCCACCCACGAGCGAGTCTCTCCTTCTCTCCATCACTCATTTCCTCTGGATTGCAGGTGACTCCGCCCTTACTTCCGCCGAGAGGAATGTCAACCACGGCGGTTTTCCAGGTCATCCACGCCGCAAGAGCACGAACTGTGTCGATGGTTTCATCGGGATGCCAGCGAAGTCCTCCCTTGCCTGGACCGCGAGCATCGTTATACTGCACGCGATACCCGTGAAAAATCTTCACCTTGCCGTTATCCATTCTCACAGGAATTGTGAAACGGAACTCACGGCGAGGCCAACGAAGAATTTCGTGGGTTGCTTCATCGAGACCGAGCAACTCTGCAGCTTCATCGAGCTGCGCCTGCGCAATCTTGAAAGGATTCAGTTCCTCGGGCATTATGCCCTCCTTTTTAATGGTTAAAGATTTGGATTGATATTATTAAACCTCATATACTTCACATTGGAAAAAGCAAATTATCTTTAAAATTTTGTCAATATTTTCTTTTAATATTTTGTAATTATTTTCACAATCTCTGCCAAACTCAGTATTTACAACATTTC
>JAGHAI010000177.1 GCA_021161555.1 bacterium | reverse complement strand
GTGAAGAGGAATATATTCATTTGGACACGCCGATATCTTCGGAATAGTGCGCTGAGGTTGGACAACTTCACCAGCCCAGACCGAAGAAAATAACAGAAGGGCAACGATAAATAACATCAAATACGCCGAAAACCTCATACCAAACCTCCTGTTAGAATGTTTTGTTTCCCTTAATAAAAAATATCTCGTATAGTTTTAGTGTCAAGATAAAAATATCAGGGATTTTTTTATTGAACAAAACTAATAAATAGATATTATTTTTCAACCATTTTTTTCAAAAAATCCGCTGTTTTCTCATCAGGTGTGCGCACCTGCCACCCGCGAAATCTTTCCATAAATGTCGGTTTCGGATAGGGTGACAGCAAAACATCCCTGCCGACAACGACAGCTCTTTTGAAAAAATGCCATCCCGCCATTCGCTTTATGCCGATGAAATTTTCCCGAATTCCTGAACTGTCAACCACATATTCTATCGGGAAGAAAAATCTCAAAAGCCCAAAGAACAAAACGACAACGGCAAAAATGCCCCAGAACAACGAATCCATAAAAATGGCGGATAAAACCCCCGCAATGACTATTATGACAATTGCCAGAATTCCCTTTACAGGTTCCTCCGACGCCCGATGAACTCGCCAATTTAATGGAAGTTCCACATCGACATCATCCATTTGGCCTGTTTTCCTGTTCGGGGAATCGTTCATTCTGAAGTTCCTCGAGTTGTTTCACAAACTCATCAGGTGTGATTATTCCCTTTCGAGCCAGTAATCTCACAAGCGCTTCAAGCGTGATGTTGTTCGACAGCGTGAGTTCCTCGTAGGAAATTTCCCGCCGCTCGCCATCCATATCGATGACCATCGCAGGCTTTCTGTGTTCATCAGCCATCTTGCTCCAATCATTTATGGTTATACCGACACTTCATTCAAGGCAAAATATAACACTCGCCATCGGATAAACTAATCGAGTCCCCACAGCGCTGAACATTTAATTTTTTGCCCGAAACTCCCCTCATTTGCGGAATCTATATTCATCGCACAATATTCTATTTTTTCAGAATTATTAATTATCTAAGGATTATTCAATACAATCAAGCTTTTTTATTGTTTAAAATATTTAAAAATCTTCGTCAGCGATGAGACTTTCTTCTGGTATTCAGAATTATTGAAAACACTCAAACTGTGTTCAATTGTTTAAAATGTTTAAAAATCTTCGTCGGCGATGAGACTTTCTTCTGGTATCAGGTGTCCCATCTTTTTCTTTTTGGTTCGCAAATATTCTATATTAAAAGGATTCGGCGGCGCTATAATCGGCACCTGCTCGACGATTTTCAATCCATATCCTTCAAGCCCCACAATCTTTCTGGGGTTATTCGTCAGAAGGCGAATTGTGGAAAGCCCCAAATCGGCGAGTATCTGCGCACCTATGCCATATTCCCGCAAATCTGCATCGTGTCCCAATCGGCAGTTCGCTTCAACGGTATCAAACCCCAAATCCTGCAGGTGATAAGCTTTTATCTTTTCCGCAAGACCAATTCCTCTGCCCTCCTGACGCATATACAATAGCACGCCCTGTCCATTTTCAGCAATCTGTCTCATAGCCGAATGGAGCTGGTCTCCGCAGTCGCAGCGGAGTGAACCAAGAAGGTCGCCGGTAAAACATTCAGAATGCACTCGCACGAGGACATTTTCTGCTCCGGCAACTTCACCGCAAACAAGAGCAATATGTTCAGCACCAGTTAAGATATCGCGATACAGGATAATATCAAAATTCCCCCATTTCGTGGGAAGTTTTGCGCGCGCAATTCTTTCGACAAGTTTTTCCGTCCGTCTGCGATATTCTATCAGGTCGGCAATTGTGGTTATCTTCAATCCGAATTTTTTTGCGATTTGTTTCAGCTGAGGCAGCCGCGCCATAGTCCCATCTTCATCCATAATTTCACAGATAACTCCCGCAGGATACAACCCTGCCAGACGAGCCAGATCCACCGCCGCTTCCGTATGTCCTGCTCTGCGCAGAACACCGCCATTTTCCGCGACAAGCGGAAATATGTGCCCCGGTCTCCCGAGGTCAGAAGGTTTTGTGTCGGGGTCAATAAGAGCGACAATCGTCTTCGCCCTATCGTATGCGGATATACCCGTCGTCGTCCCGTGAATATAATCCACAGATTCAGTGAAAGCCGTTCCGAGATGAGATGTATTTTTTTCAACCATAGGTTTCAATTCGAGTTCCCTGGCACGCTCTTCCCTAATCGCGACGCAAATCAATCCCCTGCCGTTTTTCGCCATAAAATTGACAATTTCAGGACTTGCAAACTGCGCAGCGCATACGAAATCGCCCTCGTTTTCCCTGTCCTCATCATCGACAACGATGATAACTTTTCCTGCCCTCAAATCATCAAGTGCTGCCGATATATCGGAAAAATTCTCCGCCATATAAAAACCTCTGTCTGTTAAACATCCGAAATAAAATAAAAATTTTTTAAAATCAAAACAAATTTCCCACAAAAAAATGTCCGAAACTAATTTTGTGCAATTACGAAAACCGAAAGGGTTGTTAGTTTAGCACCGCTTTTATCACCACGATGATAAAATTCCAAATGTTTTCCTCAATTTTGGTGGAAAGAAGTTTGAAGCAGGAATCATAATCACGCAAAAAAAGTTTATATCGCCTGTGAAAAATAAAGAAAACCAATCTGAATCAATGTTCCAAATGATGAGCCGATTTTTGCTTTTGCCATTTTTATCTTAATTGTTTTCGTTCCCGCACAAAAGACAATTCTTTATGTCAACACCTCGCCGGAATATTTGTCATCAGCATCCGCTATGAGATAACCCTGAGCGATGAGAGCGCTGACGGATTTTGTTGTCATATTGTTCTCCCTTGATTGATTTTTTTATTTCGATTGTTTTTTAGCGGATTAGTATTGCGCGCCTGGTTATTGTCTGCCCGTCAAATGTCGCTCTTATCAAATATATTCCGCTTGGTATTGATTTATCGGGACGCCAGATGAATGTGCGATTTGTGGGAGACATCTCCCGATGTCGATTATCGAGGTCAGGATACCTCTCCCACAATTTGTTTCCTCTCAAATCAAATATTTCCACCGTCGCATCAGCAGGCATGGAAATACAGCAGGAGGAATTGAAAGGATTGGGAAAAGCTCGCAGCGAGACTTCGTAGGAAAGTAATTTGGGATTTTCAATGAAATCATATAAAATTGGGTCATCAAATTCATGAAACCAAGATCGAATATTATAAATTGTGTTAGAAATAATATTTTGATGCACTCCAAAATATGTAGTATCAGGATGTAGAACCGAATCCATAAGATAGGGCGAAAATGAAAAGGTTCGCATCATTCCTGCGGTATCATGTGAATCATATATAAGTTCGGCTATTTCAAACGAATCGGTGGTGCCCCACCAATTATTTGAGAAGTCTATTGTATCAGGTAGGAGACAACCTTCAAATTCCGCATCAAAATAGAAGCCTACTAAGTTATTTTCAACAACATTATTGTGAAAAACGAAATTTGTATCAAAATCAGTAGTACCAATACCATAACAGTCAACTTCATATTTAACACCAATTTTATTATCAGTAATAATATTGTTTTCAAAATAAATCTTCCAATCCGCACCTATACCCGGATGTTCTATTCTTAATCCATAAAAATTGTTTTTTAATACACAATCTCTCACAATGCATCGATTCCATGCAATTACACCAGCTCCTCCGGGACTATCTCTGAAAGTAAAACCTCTAACTTCTCCATGGCAAAAGGTAAAATTACAAGCACTGATGTCAACCAATCCATTTACAAAGGTGCTTTCCGCTCCTGCACCAATAATGAATAATGTATCCACCCAATGCCCTAAATGTACCATACAAAAATGGCTATAATTTCCAGCTTTCACAAGAATTGTATCCCCACAAGATGCGTGCACTATTGCACTGTCAATCTCAGAAAAATCAGCGGGACCATCATCATCAACTGTTATT
>JAGHAI010000044.1 GCA_021161555.1 bacterium | reverse complement strand
CATTAGGAGTTCGAATTTTTCATTTTTACATTTATCAAATAGAAATTTGAAAGTTAAAAATTTTTATTATTTTATGATTCGTTTGAGCAAAATTTGTGAATTGTAATGAAAATTGTTTTGATTTAATTGATGGAGGAAAAAATGCTTCGAACACATACTTGTGGAGAACTGCGAAGAGAACACGCTGGGGTTCAGGTTAGGCTTGCAGGCTGGCTTCAGCACAGGCGGGATTTTGGCGGCGTGCTCTTTATCGTCCTTCGCGATAGATACGGCGAAGTGCAGGTCACATTTCGCCCCGAAAATAAAGAATTGTTTGACCTCGCATACACACTTCGCGGACAGGATGTAATCGGTGTTTTTGGAACTGTCGTTATGCGCCCGCCAGATGCGATAAATCCCAGAATGGCAACAGGAGAAATTGAAGTGGTGGCGGAGGAATTGAAAATTTTTTCCCGCTCCGATGTTCCGCCATTTCCAGTGGAAGATGAGATAACCGCTATGGAGGATACGCGCCTAAAGTATCGCTATCTCGACCTTCGGAGACCGGTGATGCAGAAGAATTTCATCGTTCGGCACAGAGCTGCAATGGCGACGAGGGAATTTTTGAACGGCGAAAATTTTCTCGAAATAGAGACGCCATACCTCGTTCGCAGCACTCCCGAAGGCGCAAGAGACTTTCTCGTTCCCAGCAGAAATTTTTCTGGAAAATTCTATGCACTCCCGCAGTCTCCGCAGTTGTATAAGCAGTTGTTTATGGTCGCGGGAATGGACAGATATTTTTCCCTCGCAAGATGTTTCCGCGATGAGGACCTGCGCGCCGACAGGCAGCCCGAGTTCACTCAAATTGACATCGAGATGTCCTTCGTCGAACAGGACGATGTAATCGACCTTGCCGAAAGATTGACCGCACACATTATGTTCAAAGTGGTGGGATACTCTCTAAAACTGCCGCTGCCGAGGATGTCATACGACGAAGCGATGCGCAGATTTGGAACGGACAAACCCGACACGAGAATACCTTTTGAAATAATCGACATCACGGACATCGTTGATGGCTGTGGCTTTGGCGTGTTTGAAAATGCGGCGAAGAATGGCGTCGTGCGCGTTCTCCCTGTGCCAGATATCGCGGACAAAGTGTCCCGAAAGAAAATCGACCAGTTGACGAAACTGGCGCAGGAATGGGGAGCAAAGGGACTTGCCACCGCTAAAATTTCAGAAAATGGTTTCGAGGGAGGAATTTCAAAGTTCTGGACTGACGACTTTAAGGAAAAATTTTGCGAAAAACTCGGCGATAAGTTCTTTCCAAACACCATACTCTTATTTGGGGCGGATAAGCCCGACATAGTATCAAAAGTTCTGGGCGGAATGAGAACGATGCTCGCGGATGAATTTGACATCATCAACAGGAGTGAACACAGCGCGCTTTTTGTGGTGGATTTTCCCCTCTTTGAGCCCGATGAGGATTCAGAGCGAGGAATTACGCCATCTCATCATCCTTTCACGATGCCTGTTGAGGATGACATTCCCCTTCTTGACGAAAATCCGCTTGCCGTTCGCGCAAACGCATACGATTTAGTCCTCGATGGATACGAAATTGCCGGCGGCTCAATTCGTATTCACAAACCTGAACTGCAGAGAAAGATATTCAACCTTCTCGGCATATCCGACGACGAGGCGCAGAAAAAATTTGGCTTTCTGCTGGAGGCGTTCAGATATGGCGTTCCACCGCACGGGGGAATTGCCTATGGCTTCGACAGGCTCGTTATGATTCTTGCGGGCAGAAAATCGATTCGTGATGTAATTGCGTTTCCAAAGACAACTGCGGGACAGTCCCTTATGGATGGTGCACCGTCGGAGGTGGACGCTGAACAGTTGAGGGAACTCGGAATTAAAATAGACATCCAGAATACAGACGATAAATAGCGGGCGAAGTAATGCCTGTTTGCGTCGCTCGAAATTTTTAAAAATAAAAGGGGGCAGTGAAAAATGTCCGATTTTTCCATAAGTAAAGATACATCGAGGCGAGCAAATTCAGTCTCGATTACAACTGTCGCTTTGCCGGTCATTTTTCTGGTCGGGATTCTCCTCGCACAACATACCCTGTATGTGGAGACATACACCACAGGCGAAAAATTATATAGAAAGAAAAATTATAGCGATGCGTATGGGTATTTTTCGCAGGTTTTCACTCAATCTTCAGATAAGGATTTGCGTGCGAAATCGCTCTATATGAGGGCGCTGTGTTCCTATAAGGAGGAAAAATATTCCCGTGCGGCGCAGGAATTTGAAGAGTTCGTGAGAATGTTCCCCGACCATCCTCTCGTATATCGTGCTGCGTTCTGGGCGGGAGATGCAAATTTTAATATCGGAAACTATCTCGCCAGCGCGCAGGATTTTGCTGTGGCAATGCTCGAAAACGACGCCAGATGGCAGATGAGAGCAAGTAAATCGCTTGAAAATATTCTGTGGGGTTATCTTCCGATTGATTATTTCCCCACCTTGCTCGACAGAGTGGATAGGTCTCTTGAAGGATTTATTGCAGTTTACTGGCTCAGGAGATTGCAATATGATGGCGAATATGCGCAGGCGTTGCGCGAGGGACAAAAGATGCTTCAGCGCGTTTATGATGCGCAAAGCAAAAGAAAACTTGAAGATGAGATAAACAATATCGTCGATTATCTGAAGAATAATCTTGTTGTTGCCGTGCTGATACCTCAGCAGGGCGATTATGCTGAATATGGCATAGATGTTGAGCGCGGGGTTCGTCTGGCGTTTTCAGGCGTTGGTAAAAACATAGACCTTCGCATACTCGATACAGGTGGCGACCCGCTGAAAACTGCGAAGCAGATGGATAAACTGATGCAATCGACGACGCCGCTGTGCATAATCGGACCGATAACGAGCAACGAAACTGTCGCAGCTGGCGCTTTAGCGGGAACATACAAAGTTCCGCTTATCACCCCGAGCGCATCGAGGGATGGCATTGCAGAAATTTCCCCGTATATTTTCCAGATGATTGCAAGTCCGGTGAAGGCGTCGGCATATCTTGCGCGGTTCTCATCCGATTCTATGGACACATTTGCAATTCTCGCCCCCGACGACGAATTGGGTCATTCCTGCGCTATGGCTTTTGCTTCTGTCATCGCAGGGGAAGGAAAAACATTGCTCGGAGCGGAATTTTACACCCGCGGCACTGTGGATTTTTCTCAGCATCTCGCCAATATAAAGGAGCCAATTCTTCAAT
>JAGHAI010000010.1 GCA_021161555.1 bacterium | reverse complement strand
TTATTGGGATTTCATTTAAATTTTCATTTAAAGAAAAAGGATTAATCATTTTTTGCGAACCGCCATAAAATGAAAGTTCAATATGATTATATCCTACTTCAAGGGTTCCTGGAAATTCAAATAAATCCGGGATTTTCCATATGCCTTCGTACCGTTTTATTTCATAGTCACTTACTTCCATCTTTCCAAATTTTTAAATCTTTATTATTTGCGAAAGTGTTAAAAATATCAACAAATTATCGGCATTCTTTCGCGTGCAATTTCATCTTTATCATTGCTTTTAGGAGTTTTTCAGTTTCTCTAAAATGTTCTTCTGCAAACTCATTCCAATTTCTTTTTAATTTTCAACTTAATCATCCCAACCAATTTTTGCAAGGGTAAAATTATAAACCCAGATTAACCCCCTAATTTGCTCCGTTGCACTCCGCAAATTTTGTCCCCCTTAATAAAGGGGACAGATTTTGAGCGTCAGCGAAAAATCAGGGGGTTTTTCGCCTCTCCCAAATTATAAAAAACAAGACAACGAGCGGTTGAAACCGCTCGCTGAATTTTTTAAAAACCCCGCGCAGTCGGGGTTTAATTACTTATCAGCGATGGATTTCAATCCGTCGTGAATGTCGAAGAAAATTTTTATCGCCCTAAAGGAAAATCTTTCATCCCAGCACGACATTTTCTAAAATATCTGCCACTGCGTCCTGGTCGCAGGACAGGGGGCTTACATAGTCAGCTGCTTTGATAACATCTTCGTGAGCGTTTGACACGGCGGCGGATATACCGCTTTCGGCGAACATTGGCAGGTCGTTCAAATAATCGCCGATGACGAGGATTTTTTCCTTTTTCAGCCCGAGATTTTTGCGAAGTGCTCTAACACCAAGTCCTTTATCGACGCCGCCAGCGCGTATTTCCATATACCACATCGGGTAATATCGAATTGAGGGGAACAGGAATGCTTCGAGGTTGGCGATTTCGAGGGCGAATATTTTTTCTGCGGTTTCCCTGACGGATTTTTCTTCGCCTGCCACCATAACGATTGTTGGTTCTGCGCTGATTTCCCGCGGAGAAATTTCCTTTATGTCAACAATCCACGACGATAGCCGCTTTTTTGTGAAATCGTCGATGTTCCATCCGAAGGCATCATCGCCGAAGACGATTGTCACAGCGCCACTGCTGTCTTTTATTATCGGCAGGATTTTTAAAAAAATATTTTCCTCGATTTTTCTGTGAAAAATCGGCGAGCCGTTGTTATGCTGCTGCACGATTGCGCCGTTCAGTGCTATCATCGGCAGATTTATTGAGAGAATTTCTGCATATTTCTTCGATGCGGAAACCATTCTGCCTGTGGCGAATGTGATTTCCACGCCGATTTTGCGCGTCCGTTCAACAGCGGCAATCGTCCGTTCGCCGACGGAAAGGTCGCTCTTCACAAGCGTCCCGTCGAGGTCTATGACCACAAGTTCTATATCCATTCTTGCAGAATTAAAACATTCACCTGTTGACTTTCTCCGTGCGGGACAAATCTCACCGCAGCGCTACAATTTCAGCGCATTTTCGATTGCTTCCCCAGAGATTGCGCCTTCGCGGATAATCTCGTATTCTTCGGGGAAGCGCGAAACATTGATAATCGTCGATGGCGCAGACGACAGAACTTCGTCCTTATACAAAAACATCGCATCAACATCGTCCCAGAACGCAGGGATGATTTCCTTTGCCTTCACAAGCGGCTTTTCCGCAGAAAAATTTGCGCTCGTCGATGTTATGCCCCTGCCAAGATTTTTCAAAACGCTCTGCACGAACCACGCAGGGGAAACTCTCACTGCAATTTTTCCGTCGGGGGCGAGAATTTTCGGCACCGAATTTTTTTTGACCCGTGAAATCATCGTCAGAGGACCTGGCAGAAAAGCATCAATCAGCGGCTCAAGAACTTTCGCGTTTTCCACATATCTGTCAATCCATTCGAGCGCAATTAGAACAATTTGCGGCGCATCTTCTTCACGCCCTTTGATTATGTTCACTCTGCGGATTGCATCCTCATTTTCGCAGTCAGCGCCTATTCCGTAAATCGTCTCGGTGGGATAGATGACGACACCGCCGCCGTCCAGAATCCGCGCACATTCATACGCCGCAGATTCCTCAATGCCCTCAATCCCTATGTATCGCACTATCGCCATTTTTTCCAATCGGGAAAAACATTCCATTCACGACGAAAACGGCAGATTATCCACATCGCAAACAAAAATCGCCATCCGCCAAAAGATTTATTCCCTCACCTTCGCGTCGAACTTTTCGCACAATCCATCTACGATTTTTTTGAACTTTGCGTTCACATCCTCATCGGTGAGGGTTTTTTCCCGCGAACGAAAGACGAAATACAATCCCAGCGATTTTTTATCTGGTGGAATTGGCTTTCCGCTATATATGTCGAAAATCCCGATTTTTTCGGCATCGGGGGATAGATTTTTCGCCGCATCGAGCAAATCCTTCGCGAATACACCTTTATCCACGATAAGCGCCACATCCCGTCGAATTGCGGGAAATCGCGAAAATTTTTTGAACTTCGGCGTAAGCGAAAAATAGCGGACAAATGGCTCAATTTTCAACAGCGCAAAGTGAACGGGCTGGCGGAGTTCGTAAAAATCCCACAAACTTCTCGAAAGCGTTCCGACAAATCCTGCTTCATCACCATCGACGAAGATTTTTAAGAATGAATTCTCGTCCGAGAACTTCGCAACATCCCGCTCAAACCCAGAATTTTTTATCCTGAAAGCATCGAGCAACGCTTCAACCGTGCCTTTGATGTCGAAAAAGTCGAAATGGCTATCGTCAGAATTCCAGTTTATCGGGTTTCGCATTCCGCCGCCAGCGATTGCGAGATAAAATTCTTCCTCATACTTTCCGTCGTCGGAATATCCGTTGTCGATTTCAAACAGTTTCGCTGTGCGCATTCCCCTGTTGATGTTCCTCGCCACTGCGTCAATCAATGTTGGCAGGGGATTTGGTCTCATCGCAGAAAAATCTTCCGACAGCGGATTTGACAATTTCACCAGCGGTTTCGACGCAAATTTTTTAAAAATCTTTTCCCGTCCGAGCGGGTCGGTCATCGCGTATCTATATCCAAGCCCCGATAGAAAATCCTGCAGAAACATCTTCACCCGCAATTTTTCGGGAATTTTCGGCGGCAGTGGTCCCTGTGCGCGCAAAACCGACGGAATGTTCCACAAGCCGTATATCCTGCCGACTTCCTCAACTAAATCCACTTCCCGCTTCACATCGGGACGGAATGACGGAACGCCGTATGTCGTGCCGCCCGCATTTTCCGAAACTATGTCGAAACCAAGTCCCACAAGAATTTCTCTGCATTTCTCGCGCGGAATTTCCACGCCAAGAAGCCTTTTTACTTTCCTGTCCGTCAGTGTGACCCGCGAAAATTCGAAGCGCAGGGGATATTGGTCAACGATTTCGTATATCATTTGAGCGTCGGCATATTTCTTCGTCATTTCCGCCACAATTTCGGACACAACATCGAGGATTTCGGGGTCGGTGCCCTTTTCAAATCGGGTGGAAGATTCGGTTGTCAACTGAAGAAGTTTGCTCCCCTTTCTCACAGTTGCGGGGTCGAAATGCGCCACTTCGACGACGATGTCCTTCGTATTCTCGTCAACTTCGGAATTTCTGCCGCCCATAATACCAGCGACGGCGACAGGTTCTTCGGGCGTGGCGATTAGCATCACATCGGTGGAAAAAGTCCTCTCCACATCGTCCAGTGTGAACATTTTTTCGCCGGCATTCGCCTGCCTGACGACGATTTCTCTGCCGAGTTTTGCCTCATCGAAGGCGTGAATTGGCTGCCCTGTGAGTAGCATCACATAGTTCGTGATGTCAACGATGTTGTTGATAGGTCTCGTTCCCAGTGCGGCGAGTCTTCCCGCAAGCCACAGAGGAGAAGGTTTTATCGAAACTTTTTCTATCAGTCGTCCTGCATATCGAGGACATTTTGGCGTCTGAATTTTTACGACAATTCCCCCGTCGCCATCGACATTGCTCTGCGGCGCAGGTATTTCAGGTTCCCAGACCTTTCCAAGAACGGCTGCGATTTCCCGAGCCAATCCCCAGTGTCCATAGCAATCAGGACGGTTTGGAGTGACTTCCATTTCAAATATGGTTTCGTCTTCCCAGCCGAGCAATTTTTTTAAATTTTTTCCCACCGCCACATCATCGGGAATTGGAAGAAGCCTGTCCTTTGGAAAACCGAGTCCCACTTCGACGCCCGAACAGAGCATTCCCTCGCTTTTTTCCCCTTCAATTTCGGCAACTTCTATTTTCCTTTCGCCAAAAATTTTTGCGCCGGGCAGAGCGAACGCGCATTTTTTCCCGACCTCGACATCGGGAGCGCCGGTAATGGTCGTGAATTTCCCGTCGCCGGTTGAAACTGAACAGGTGGAAAGCCCTTTGCGGGGAAAATCTTTTCTCACTTCGAGAATTTTCGCCACAACTACATTCGAAATCCATTCCGAAGGATTTTCCAGGTCTTCAACTTCCGTCCCCGTCATCGTGAATTTTTCGGCGAGTTCTTCGGGGGAAAACGGAAAATCTATGAGCTCCTTAAGAAGTTTGTAGCTGGCTTTCATCTTCGTTCACCTCTCTTTCCTGCGGTGCATCTTCTGGCGGTGCATTTTTCTGTTCATCGCCCTTCTCTGAAATTTCTTCATCCACGATTTTGCAGGTGGAAAGTATAAATTCAATCGCCTTCTCGCGGCGGACAGTATGCTTAAAATCTTCGTATCGCTGCGGGTCTTCT
This sequence comes from bacterium, assembly GCA_021161555.1. Taxonomy (GTDB): domain Bacteria; phylum UBP14; class UBA6098; order B30-G16; family B30-G16; genus JAGHAI01. Next base: position 6,483 of record JAGHAI010000010.1, on the reverse strand, counting down.
GTGATTGTCTTCTGCACCACATCGGGATTTATGCCGACGGACTGCGCCCAGTTGCGCATCCCATCGATGACATCCTGTTCCGAAGGCTCTATATTCTCGGCATCCGCCACGGCATCCACGAGAAATTTATATAAAATTCTGCGCCTCACTCTATCCTCAACTTCCTTGCGAATTTTCTCCATTTCATCCTGCGGAATTTTCGACACATCGAGATTCTCTTGAATATACTCTTCCACCTGTTTTTCAAAATACTTCGGCGGTATTTTCACCGGATTTGCTTCGATAAGCGCATCAACCAACCGCTCAAAAACGAGGTCGTCAGAAGCCTTCGACCTGTTTGCCCGAGCAAAATCTTCAACTTCCCTTCTAAAATCTTCGGCGGTGTATCCTTCGGGCTTGCCGAGTTTTTTAAAAAAATCCGCATTCAGTTCCGGCTTCACCTGTTCGAACACATTGGAAATTTCCATAACAAAATTTCCGCTCTTTCCCTGCAATCTTCTGTCAGGAAAGGAATCGGGGAACGAGAGATTTTTTTCAATCTTTTCGCCCACTTCCTTTCCGATTAGGTCACCAAAATAGTTTAAAAATTCCGGGTCATCGAGGGGAACAAGTATTGGAGAAGGCTCATCTTCCTCGAGGGACAATTTCAATTCCACATAGTCGTTTTCCTGAACAGGCCTCTTCTGCGGCTCGAGTGTGGCATTTCTCAGGAGAAATTCATCTATCATCGCATCGACTTCTTCCTTCGGAACGGGTATTATCGGCCGTTTTAGTTCAAATTCCTTATATTTCTGCAGTTCGACTTTTGGCGGCAGTTCCACATAAATTTCAACTGAAAATGGTTTTCCATCCTCGACTGGTTCAAATTTGGGTTCGTCGATGAACAATGGCTTTTCCAAAGCAGGTTCCTGTTCGATTGCCTTGCTGAGAATTTCGTTAATTAACTTCACAGTCAAATCATTTTTAAATGCATCGCCATATCTCGCCATAATCACACTCTTAGGCGCCTTACCCGGACGAAAACCCGGTATTGCAATCCTCTGTGCATTTTCCCTGACAAGTTCATCAAACCTTTTTGAAACCTCTTCGGCAGGAAGTTCACATTTTATCAAAACGACAGCTTCATCGGGGCGTTCAAGAATGACATTCATCAAATTCCTCCCTTAAATTTCTTTAATAATTTGAAAGAGACAACTTATAAAATTTACACTAAAAGACAAATTTTTTAAATAAAAAATTTCTTGCAAAATGGGGGGTTGACATTTAAGTATTTATCAATATATTTTCATAGAAAATAATGGAGGATTATTTTATGAAAAGGATATGGGGTTTTTTGTTTTTCGCCATCATACTTTCCGCTTGCTTTGGAGATTACAGTCTCAAGGAATCGTATTACGGGCCTGGCGGTCCTGTTGGAGCAAGCGGCGGAAGTTATAACCTGTGGGGCAGCGCTCTGGGACAAACAGCCGTCACAACCGTCAGCGGTGGAACCTATAAGGACGAGCAGGGTTTTTACCACGGCGAAAAGATGATGTATGTATATTTCTGTGCGCGGGACACTCAAAGATATGTGAACGGCGATGCAGATGCGATGAGAATCTGGGGCGATACTCTTATGGTAATAGTTCACTATCTTTACCGGGGCGTCTGGAAGGAGGATACAATTGGATTGGGTTCCACGCCAGGCACTGTGGCTGTCTGGGTCGATTCTGTGCAGTCGGGGGATAACTTCTGGTATAAGAGTCACGCAATATTTGCGACTGGAGCTGGCAGTTGTCCTGAAGGAGAAGCCTGCGATTCCAACTATCACCGCTGGGCAAGACCAGACAGCGCAAATAATGATGTCGCCACTGTTGACCCTACTCACGCCGGAACACAAAGCGACCCCAAATACATCGTCGTCGATTTCTACGAACAATGGAGAAATAGAAACCCCATTGTCTTTGACCCGGCTGGTGCAACCGGAGTTGATTCCTCTGAAGGCGGGCATGTGTCCTATGTCCATTTCAAGCAGTTTGGAGCGGATAGCACGACGACAAGAGACAATTATCATACCCACAGAGATACTGTGAGAATCTGGGCAGATAGGGCAAATTCCAGCTACGACAGCAAACTTCTGTTTTCCGAAAACACGGACAACGGATGGTATACCGTTAGCTTACACGAATTTAACACAGTGAACAAATCGTTTGATAACGAGATAAGATACCAGAATCCGCAGGTTGCTGTTTATGCGACAAATATTCTGTGGCGCAGATATACATTATTCGGTGTTCCGCTGTTCCCAAGAGAGGACACTCTTGCTTACAAAACACATTGCAGTGTCTCCGCAGGGACTCCTGTTCCATTTGGAGAACAGGATGTTGTCCTATATGACGATATGCACACTTCCTGCGACCCGAGTGCTTCTGATTCGCTACAATGTGGAAAGTGGGAGGTTTGGTATAGAATTCTGCGATATTATCCATCTGAAGGTTCTTATCGAAGGTATCAGGGGCCGGATGGGGCAAACAACCCCGACAGGTTCACTCCTGGTCTCGGCTTCTGGGGAAATCAGGTTCACTGCGACACAATCCCCTTCGATGTATACGGCGTAATGGCTGACACCACCGATAGCTTTGAAGTGCCGATGGGTAAATACAATGGCAGCAACAACTACACAAAATACAATATGCTTGCAAATCCATTCTACGCTCCTAAGGAGGAAGACACTATAGAAGTGATACCCGGCAAGTGGAAAATCAGGCATATATATAGTGGAGGGGATAGCATTGTCAAGATAAACAACGCCGTGAACGATAGATGGATACAGGGTTATATTTCAGTATATAGAAAGGTTTCTCCTGCTGGATGGAGCTACATAAATCTTTCCCTGACAGATTACAGTGATACCATATATGAATGGGAAGGCTACTGGATAATAGTGGATACACTCAAGGATAGTTTGCATGTCATAATGTACACATCGAGCGCTGCGCCTTCTATGTTTGAAAGAAGCACACCTTCAGATAAATGGTATGTTCAAATCTCGGCAAAGCCTCATCAGGGATACCAGTGGGATGTGGACAATCGGGCTGGATTTGCTTCGGCAAAATATCTTGAATGCGAAGAAATGCCAGCGTTCACATATCCGCCAGATATGCAAAATCCTATGAGATTGTATTTCACAAAGGACGATAGAGAACTTGCATACTCGTATTACACTGAAGAACAGAACACATATCGCTATCACCTTATTCTCGAACCAGGTCAATATTCAGACCAGCAGATAACTCTTTTCTGGAATCTTGAAAAACTTCCGGATGGATATATCGCAATGTTGAAGATACCGGGCATTGGCGATGTTGACCTGCGCGCACAGGATGAGGTCGTAATTCCCCCATCGCAGGGCAAAAATGTCGAAATGGAACTGTACATATATCCTGTATCAACACCAATCAGTTCTGCGGAAACTCATCTGCCGAACAATTTCTTCCTGTCATCTGCAATACCGAACCCGTTCAACCTGACCGCGACAATACAGTTCGGCATCCCCTATGGACACGGAAACAATGTTAAAGTCGAAGTGTTAGACCAGAACGGGCGTCTCGTGCGAACGCTGTGGGATAAATCCACAGCACCTGGATATTATTCCGTCGTGTGGGATGGAAGAGATAACAGCGGGAGAGAAGTTCCTGTGGGTGTATATTTCTGCAGAATGATTCACCCTGAGTTTGTGGATACAAAGCGCGCTGTGCTCGTAAAATAATATAAAAAAATCGCAATGTATTGAATAGAGACTTTATAAAACAATAATGAATAAAGCGGGAATTGTTGGAGGGGGGAATTCCCGCTTTTTTTACTGCCATATAGTAAATATAAATAAAATTTCTTGGTGAACAAAAACGGCGAGCAAATTACAATCTTTTTGTGTTTGATATTAAAATCCACAAAATAAACAGCGGAGCATCATATAAATACTCCGCGCCACTTAATAAAAAACAATTACATAGTAGAAATAACCGTTCTTCACTCCTGCCCTGCAAAGACTGTTCTCGCAAACATTCCACAGGAATTCGAAAAGGAAATTATCCATTCACAGTGTGCTGAAACAAAGACTTCTTCTGTTTTCGCATTCTCAAAAGCAACCGCCAGGTTTCAGCTTCAGCACTTTTGCCGAGCATCGCGAGAACCAAAGCTCGATAGCAAAGATACCTTTCCAGAATTGATTCTTTTTCCTCGCACCTTTTCAATCTCTCACCTCGTCTTAATAATACACAAAAAAATGCGTATGTCAACACATTTTTCGTCGTCGCACAATCTTTTCGCAGCTCTTAAACTTTTACTTGCAAATATAACTAATTTTACTTAATATTTTAAAACGGAGGATTATTATGCGTCAGTATATGTTGATATTTTTCATCTCGTTCGCCGCAATTGCACACGGTGTCGGCATTTCCGTTTCACCGGGGACATTTGTCATTCAAGGGGTTTCGGTGGGGGAAATGTTCGACATAAGCGGCCAGGTGGGATATTTCATAAAGATTGGAGCGCAGTCAAATCCTGGATATTACACAATCACGCCGAGAAGACCCTCCGATGATGGCACTACCGCCACCGGATACTACGACTTCCCTCAACCCGATTGGTTTCACACGGAATATGGAACTTTATATGTTGACCCGAAACACGACGCACAAACTGCGATGTGGCTGACACTTCCAGATGACCCGGCGCTATATAACCGCCATTTTCTGCTTGGCGTGGATGTTTCGCCGATTATCGAAGATGCAAGAGGAATGATTTCAGTCGGTGCATATCTTCTGTTTCGCTTTGAAACCGAGCCAAAGGCGGGAGTTGTTCCCGACCTGCAGGATGGTGAAATGGTTTTTGCGCCTTCCGTCGTCCAGTTCGATTCTCTTTCAAAGGGGGACAACAAATCTGTGGATTTAAAATTCTTTGTGTGGAGTGAACAAAAACAACCGATAAAGTTCTATCGTCTTGACCCCGAAAGCGATGTAGCGAGAATAACAATCGTCCCGACACCCGGTTATCGCAGAGCGCCGGAGGGCATTATCTACTTCCCCGAGACAATGCGGGCTGATAATAAAGGCGCAAATTTCTTCGTGCAGGTGGCTTTGTCGAAAGAGATGAATTATCCTCGACTTGAAGATTTCATCATTGCAGAAGCGCCGAACGGCAACAAGGCGTTTCTCCGCGTGAGAATGACGAAGAAAAATAGATATTGAACTTTTAATTTGCTAATAAACGGGAGGTAAACGATGTATCGTTCGATGGTAGCGTTTATAATTTTGTTTGCCATTTTTAGCGGCGCTGCGGGACAATCGGTCTATTATGCTTACGACCTCGATTCTCTCATAAAGGTCGGGCTTTCGACTGACTATGGGTATTTTGGGATTGAACTCGCCGACGGCAAAGTGCTGACCTATGGCGGAGCGGTTGGCGGAGGCGGAGGAACTATCCACATCAATTTTTACATCGATGGGAACATATACACCACCGACCCAAATCTCGCATTCACACATCCAGAAGTGACGGGCATAACTCCCACAAACACTGAATATTCGGAATTTGATAACCTCATAATTACCGACTGGTTTCCAATAGATTCCCTTCAGTTCACACAAACTCTTCACCCATATTCCATCGACAGTGCGGGCGCTGTTACTGTAAGATATAATGTAATCAACCACGATGATGTGGCTCACAATATAGGAATTCTCCTTCTAATCGATACAAACATCAACGGCAGAGACGATGCGCCATTTTACTTTCCTGGCGGCGAACATCCCATCGACAGCACATACATAAGTCCTGGCGTGGGTTTGCCCGATTATTTCCAGATATATGAATACGGACCTTTCGACACCGTACACGCAGACCAGATAGTTGCACGACTGAACCTGAACACACCACCAGCAGTCAGACCCGACTGGGTAGCCATAGGAGAGGAAAGAACTCTTGCCGACATCGTGTGGGATTTAACCGGCATTCCCGAAGAACCCATAAGCGACGGCGCTGTGATTTTGAAATGGGGGGCGGTCGATATCGAACCTGGCGCAGGAATGACCTTTGCCACAATATATGGACTTGCACCTGGAGGAGAATTCATCGGCGGACCTCTCGGAGCCAGGGTCGAAGTTCCAAGAAGTATGAGAATCCAGTATTGCTCACTCATACCCGACCCAATTGTGTTCAGCGCTATGTTCAGAAACAACACGGACAGCACGATGTATAGCGCAGTCTGTTCGCTGGCATTTGAAGACCCCGCCTTCGAGGTCCAACCGGACACGCTGATATTTATGGCAGACAGTATGCTTCCCTCACAGATGCAATCCCTTTCCTGGCAGATTTACATCCCCGACTCCGCTCGCCCTGAAATCAGCGAATTCATACATTATACCCTCTATGCAAGTGCTGAAACCCTTGGCGAAGCAGGAACTCTGGAAGTCACAACCACCATTGTTGCCGGGTCAATATGGG
>JAGHAI010000211.1 GCA_021161555.1 bacterium | reverse complement strand
TTTTCACCCCGATAGAATGTTTGTGAAGCGGAAAATTATTCAATATTTTACACTTGAAAAAATGATTATTTTCATTATAATAATAAAAATAGAAAAATGGAGGTAAGATGGCACTTCGTCTGGGTGAGATGTTGATAAAGGCGGGTAAAATCACTCAGGAACAGCTCGACGCTGCGCTCCAACATCAGAAGGAACACGGCGGAAAGCTGGGCGAAATTCTCCTTCATCTCGGGTATATAAAAAGCGAAGGCGTTATAAACGAATTTCTCGCAAAACAGCTCAATATCGGCACGATAAAGCTCGATGATTTGGAACTTGACCCCGATGTTGTGAATTTAGTTCCTGTGGATATTGCCCGAAAGTTCACCGTTATCGCTGCGATAAAGGTTGGAAAAATGTTATTCGTCGCCACCAGTGACCCCGCGAATGTGTTCGTTATGGATACTTTAAAATTCGTCACGGGGCTTGAAATTCAACCTGTGATGGCGTCGAAGGAATCCATAGAAAAGGCACTTGATAAGTATTATGGCGGCGGAGAATCTCTGTCGGACATTGTCGATGAAGTATCGGAAGATATGGAAATCATTGAGGAGGAGGAAGAGGAAACCCTTTCCGATACGGAACTGCAAAAAGCCGTTCAGGACAAACCGATAGTAAAACTGGTAAATCAGATAATTCTCGATGCGATAAAGTTGAAGGCATCAGATATACACATCGAAGTTTATGAGAAGCGTTTTCGCGTCAGATATCGTGTTGACGGAGTTCTTCGGGAAGTTTCTCAGCTGCCTTATGGACTTCGCTTTGCTGTCATTTCGCGAATCAAAATTCTCTCAAAATTGAACATTTCTGAAAGAAGACTGCCGCAGGATGGCAGAATTAAAATACACGCTTTTGGGCGTTCCATAGACTTTCGAGTTTCGATATTGCCCTGCATTTTCGGCGAAAAGGTAGTTATGCGACTTCTCGACCCCGAAAATCTTATGCTCGATATGTCCAAACTTGGTTTTCCCGAGCGCGCCCAGAAGGAATTTAACAAGGCGATTCATATGCCATTCGGGATGGTTCTTGTGACAGGACCGACCGGTTCTGGAAAGACGACAACATTGTATTCCGCGCTTCAATCGCTCAACACACCCGATGTGAACATAATGACAGCGGAAGACCCTGTCGAGTTCAATCTCGATGGGATTAATCAGGTTCAGATGCATGCGGAAATTGGTTTGAACTTTGCTGCTGCGCTTCGTTCATTCCTGCGACAGGACCCGAACATCATTCTCGTCGGAGAGATTCGAGACCAGGAAACTGTTGAAATTGCTGTGAAAGCAGCATTGACAGGACATCTTGTATTCTCAACTCTTCACACTAACGATGCTCCATCTACGATAACACGATTGATAGATATGGGTTTGCCGCCGTTTCTTGCCGCAAGTGCGGTCAAGCTGGTGGTGGCACAGAGGCTTCTGCGGAGAATATGTAAGGAGTGTAAGGAAGAATATGAACCCGAGCCAGAAAAACTGGAAATTCTCGGCATAGATATGGATGAAGTGAAGAAGAAGGGGTTGAAATTTTACAGAGGGAGAGGTTGTCCTGCCTGCGGTGGCACTGGTTATAAAGGGCGAATTGCCGTCTTTGAAGCGATGCCTATGACAAAAGAGTTGCAGAAACTTGTCATTGAAGGGGCATCTGCTCTTGAAATTGAAGAACTCGCCTGCCAGCAGGGAATGAAGACACTTCGTCAGGAAGCCATAGATAGAATGTTCGAGGGAATTACGACGATAGACCAGGTGATAACCGAAACAACAGAATAGAGCGTATTATCTTCGGTATTGCAGCGGCGGATAGATAATATCCGCCGTTTTTCATTGGGTAAATAAGACTTGCTTCAAGATGATTGTAAGAGTATTTTTTAAAAAATTATATAAGGAGAGTATGTAATATGAAAGTTCGCGCTCAAATATATGTTTTGATGGCAATATTGCTATTTTCGGCGCTTTCCCATTGCACTGACTGGCGCATTGGATTGACATTGTATCCGACATCTCTGGATACAGCATATATGTATCCCCTGTATTTCGGTCAGCGTGCCGATGCCACAGACCAGTTTGACCCATTTCTGGATGTCGCCGCGCCACCGCCACCACCTGCCGGTTTCTTCCCATACATTCACGGAGATGATCTAATCCCCACACTTCTGGAAGACTACCGTTCAGAAGATTCCTGGGATTGTCTCTGGCAACTTTCCTTTCGGGATGACCCGGGAGAATCCGTCTGGGTTATATGGGAGAGCGATTCTTTTCCATTTACAATCGAATACCCAATTTTTATGCAATATATGATTTCAACAGATATTCCAGCAGACAGCGACTGGGACAGTGCAAGTTCCATTGATGAAGCGGAAAGCATCTTCGTTTCCTGTGAGCAATCCGTTTTCTTTAGATTTCGCGACTTAACCGGTGTGAAGGAAAAAACGAATTTGCCCGAAAATTTTGATGTGAAGATATATCCAAACCCGTTTAATTCTTATGTAAAAATCAAAGTATATCATGCCTGCGACAAAAAATTTTCAATAAAAATTTTTGATTTATCGGGAAAACCTGTCTTTTCTTCGACCTTTTCGAGGGAAATTTTATGGCATCCCTCCGAATATACCAATAATGGGTTATTTCTTGTTAGAATAGAAGACAATGATGGAAAATCCATTTCAAAAAAATTGATGTTTTTAAAGTAAAACACAGGGGGAAACTTGACTTTTCCCGTGATATATCTTGCTTCTTCGTCGCCGAGGCGCAGGGAGATTTTTTCGCGCGTCGGCATCCTTTTCCAGACCGTGCCGCGCATACCCTTTGACGAGAGGAAATTCGCACGGGGAAAACCCGACGAATATGCGATAAAAATCGCCGAAGAAAAGGTGCGAAAGGCAATATTGCCCGATGATGCAGATGGAATCGTAATCGCCTTCGACACGATAGTATTCATCGACGGCGAAATTCTTGGAAAACCAAAAGATGAGGATGAAGCAAAACTTTTTTTAAGAAAATTGTCGGGGAGATGGCACACTGTTTATACGGGCATCGCCGTGAGGAAAGTAGGAGAGGACGAAATTTTTTCCGATGTGGAAGCGACGGATGTTCTGTTTTCCGAACTTACAGATGATGAAATAGACATCTATGTTTCATCGGGTGAACCTATGGATAAAGCAGGTGCTTATGGCATTCAGGAATTGGGCGCTATGCTTGTTGAGAAGGTGAACGGATGTTTTTACAATGTCGTTGGTCTTCCGCTTTTCCGCTTGACTGATGTCCTTTCGCGCATTATGATTGATAGGAGCGAAATTCTGTCGTCTTCGCTTCGAAATGGCGGTGTTTAATTTTTTATCGGACGGTTCTATTCTGGCTATTGGAGAAATATCGTGAGGGAACTTGGAGAATATCTTCGTCAGATGAGGGAAAGTCGCGGCGTCAGTCTTGAAGAGGTTGCAGCCGCAACGAAAGTGAATCTGCGCTATCTTCAGGCAATCGAGGAAGGGCAATACGATATTTTACCGCCAGATGTCTATGTCCGCGGGTTTCTCACTGCATACGGAGAATATCTCGGCATCGACCCCGAAGAATTGTTCACTCGCTTCGAAGCGGACAGACCCAGGCAAAAGAGGAAACTTTTTTCTTCAAATTCGGAAAGCTCTGCCGCAAAACCCACTTTGCAAATCGCAACTGAAAAAGCCACCGGGGAAAAAATTTCGCCAGGGGAAATATGGCATTATATCCGGGCTGTTCCTGCAATCGCATATATTTTTGCTCTCGCTATAATTATCGTTGGAACTGTGATAATTTTATCCCTCGGCAATGGCGCGCCACCGGAAACGGTATCCGAAGCGGTGCTCGGCGATACCACAATACAGACTGCATCGCCTGCCCCGAAGGATGAGGACATTGCACAGCAAATTTTACTTACTATCGACAGTGTGAATGCAGCGCAGGCGCTTTCCATCGCAGAATCCCTCACCTTCTCGATAAGGACACGGCAGTCGGTCAGCATATATGTGGAACTCGACCATCTCAAAAAGGCGTATAAGGGGATGCTAAATCCTGGACAGCACAAAACCTGGCGCGTGAAAAATTCATTATATATAGAAACCAGCAATCCATCTGCTCTGCGAATTTCGGTAAATGGTTTTGACCTTGTTCCCTTCGAAATCAGACACCCGCAGACGCTGGAGATAAACCGCCAGAATGTATTGCAGTTGCTGGAAGGATATCAGCCGCCACCGCCTGGGGTGAGTTCTGCTTATGGTCAGCGGATAGAATCTGCCGACACTGTTTCCGGTCCGCCGAGTGAAGCCGCTGCCAGAAAGCCGAGAAGGAGAAGCAACACAACACAGGAAGACACTTCGTCCAAAAGTAAGCCGAGAATAAAGCCGCCCCGAACAAGAAATTCATCCAGATAGAATTATGTGTGTTTACGCTAAACTTCTTTCGGAGATAGATTATGTCGCTTAAAAAAACTATTCCGTTCATTTTTCTCGTAATTTCGCAGTGTTTTTCCGTTGAAGTTTACGGTGGAGCGTCTGCCGTTGGCGGCAGAAAGATTTGCTTCAATTGTTGGGAAGCGGGCTTTTTGACCAGGCTCTCATCGAACTCGATTACTCCACAGTTCACTCTACGCTATGGCGCTCTTGAAGGATATATTGGCGCATCTCTTTCCGGAACCGACGATACTCTGTGGGCATCCGCAGAAAAATATAAATTATCCACCGCAGACACGCTGTATCTTGCAGAAGTGGATTCGTATTCTCTCGGGCTGGAAACATATTTTCTGCAACCTGAAATTGGAATAAGAATATTCTTCTTTCCTCGCAAGCCCACTACATTATATCTCAACCTCGGCACATTTTGGGTTATTCCAATTCTGAAGGAATCGTATCAGGAGAAGTTTTATCACTACAACGATTCGGGAAGAGTTGTTCGTGCTTTTGAAAATACTTCATCGGGGGGACCCAAAGTATCGACTTCTGGAGTATATGAAATTGGCCTTCATTCGGGGTTGGGCGCTCAATACAGAGTTAATAAAAACTTTTCCGTTTTCGGCGAACTTGCCGTAAGAGTGCTTCTCGGCGGAGCGGATATAACTTATAATTATTCTCACGACCTCGTCGAACCAGGATTGGAAGAACTTGAAAAACAGTTGTGGCTTGGCGGAGGCAGACTTTCCGCATTTACCGCAACAGGATATCTCGGCGTGCAGTTTTACTGGTGATTCTCATCTCTGACGAAAACCGCCGTTCCGTATGCGAGCAGTTCTGCCGCTCCCTGCATAACGAAAGATGTCGCAAACCTGACGCCGACAATCGCATTAGCGCCGAGCGATTTCGCTTCTGCAACCATTCTGTCAAGTGCCTGTTCTCGTGCTTCCGCGAGCATTTTCGTGTAATCGCTCACTTCTCCGCCGACGAAGTTGCGAAACGATGCCATTATGTCCCGACCGATATGTCTTGCTCTGATTGTGTTTCCTCGAACAAGTCCAAGCGTTTTTACTATCTGCCGCCCTGGAATATCATTGGTTGTGACGATTATCATCTATCGACCTCCCTGTATCTTTCGTGTTTTATGGCGAACATCTTTTCCCGAAAGACCGACACCAGCAGTATAATCGCTCCCAGAATCACAGCGCCGATGCCAAATTTCAGAAGCAGTGAAATTTTCGGGTCGAGAAAAAAGTCTTCGATTAAATAATACGCCGCAAACGACAGCAGAACAATCATTCCAATGGAAAATATTATCCACCCGATTTGCCGTTCGAGGCGATTGTAAATTCCGTTCCAGTATTGCTGCCAGAACGCATCGGGCATCGTCGGTTCGGACATCTTCCGCAGTATTTTGCGAACTCTTTTCATCTCATCAAGTTCTGCGGAACATTCCCTACATACCGCAATGTGTTCTTCCACCCTGCGGATTTGCTCGTCGTCGAGTTCCCCGTCGAGATAGCCGACGAGAAGCGGCTTTATTTTATCGCAGTTCATAGTTCTCTTTCCCAATATGGTTTTAAGATTTCTGCCAGTTTTTTGCGTGCATAGTAAAGTCGGGACATAACAGTCCCGACGGGTATGTCGAGCAGTTCTGCGACCTGTCGATATTTCATTCCGCGGATATCGACCAGCACGACTATTTCTCTGTGTTCGGGCTGTAATTTATCGAGCGCCCGCCAGACAATTCGCTTCGCCTCGGAAGACAACATATCTTCTTCTGGCGAAGCGATTTTTACGCGCAAATTTGGGGTAATTTTTTCCTCGCCGAGACGAGCGCTTTTTCGCCTGTGGTTGAGACATAGGTTCTTTATTATCGTGTAAAACCAGGCACGAAAGCCCTGCAATTCGTTCCATTCCCCGAGTTTGCGCCACACTTTGATAAATGCCCTCTGTGAAATATCGTATGCCGTCATCTCATCTCCCAGATAGCCCAGCGCTACGCCGAAAGCCCAGTCTCTGTATCTTTCGACGAGTCTCTTAAACGCCTCTTTATCGCCTGTTCTCGCAAGGCGAAGGTCGTCAAAGTCTACGCTCCTGTCCTGATTAGAATACACCATATAGCCCGATTTTATTCAAAGTTGATTGAACTCAAATTTAATCACATCGAAAGTCTGTGGCAAATAAGATAGGATATATCCGGCTGCGCCAGCGGGAAATATGCGAAAACCGTCGATTGACATTTTTATCTATTTCCACACTTTTCTATTTTTGTGCAGCATAATCGTTCCAGCGGTAATCAGTATTGTCATAGAAATCACTGCTCCTCGGTATGCGGTTAGGCTTCCGAATTTTTTCAGAGCGAGTGTCGTTGCGCCCCACACAAGCGGACCGAGAACCGCAGCCGCCTTGCCCGAGAGCGAATACAATCCGAAAAATCTTCCGACTGCATCGGGCGGAGCAAGATGAAGAAGATAAGGTCTCGATGCAGTCCACACACCGCCGAGCATTATTCCAAGCCATCCTCCCACAAACCAGAACACGAGCCTGTTCGGAAATATTGCGAGAGTTGAAAGTCCCACAATCCATCCCAGAAGAACGAGCATCAAAGTCCTGTGTGCACCGAGTGCGTCGGTAATCCTTCCAATGATGAACGAACCAACCACCGCCGCGGTCGTCGCGATGATAAAGAAGACTATCTTCGCGGAATCGGGCATATTCATCGCCTTTTCGGCAAAAACGCCCATAAATACGATTGTGGTTTCAACACCTTCCTGAAAGAGAAGCCGTGAAGCCAGAAATGTCCTTATGCCGCGATATTTTTTGGCGTCCCTGATTGTGTCGATGATTTTTGTAATCGGATGTATGTTGGATGTATCGGCGGGATATTTTTTCAATTTTTCGTCGCGGAAATAGTAAATCAGCGTTGGCAGTGCGAAGATTGAGAAGAGAACGGCGGTAGGGATGAATGTTCCGGTTCTGCCCATAGCGGGAATCGGCGTCGCAATTCCAAAAAATTTTCCCGTATTGAACGGCATCACCATTGCCATTCCGACGATTGAGCCGACATATCCCAGCGCAGTTCCGAGCCCGCTGACCTTTCCCCATCTTTCCGCAGATGAAACCCTTGGCAGTAGCGAATTATAAAATGTCAGGGACAATTGATATGCCAGATTTGCGATAAAAAACAGAAACAATGCTCCCCATAGTAGTTGCGCTTTTCCGATGAACATCATCGATGCGGTGGCAATGGCTGTGATTATGGCAAATGCCGTGAATAAAGGCATTCTTTTCCCCGTGCGGTCGGAAATCGTTCCAAGCAGCGGCGCAAGAAGAATCACCGCAATCTGCGATGCAGAATTAGCAGCACCCACATAGATGTCTTCCGCACCCAAATCGGACACGATGAGAAGGGGAAAATAGAGAGACACAACATTCATCGAGAAAATTGTGTCGGCGAAGTCATACATCGCCCAGATGAATTCGCGAAACCTGTCGGGAGATTTACTCATAGATTATAGATAGAAATATACCAGCGTGGCGATTATCCTCCGCGCATCCTATCGAAAATTTTTTCGGAGAGAAGTTCAACCGCTTCCTTTTTAGCCTGATTTTCATCTCCGTCCGGCGCGAAGGTGGAATACCCTTCGAATGTCGCTTCCCATAATATCTTATTCGTTGCTCGTTCGATAAATTTGGCACGCGCACGAACCTTCACGATGTAATCTATCGGATTTTCCGCCTCATCGTATGAGTTCACCTTTCGCTCGTAGAAAATAATTTTACCCGACACAATCCCATCGGCATCTTCGGCAGATGATAATCTATAAGTGCTCGTGCTCAATATCTTCTGCGAGAGAAAATCGGTCGTCTGCGATGCGACTTCATATTCCCCCGTTTCGTTCTCAAATGGTATCACAGCAACAGATTTTATCTGCGGAAAGGCACGCTCGGAAAAGGAATACCAGCACCCGGTCGTGAGAAAAAACGACAATATCGATACAATCGCCATTATTATGGAAAATTCTCTTCTCATATCCTTTTGCCCGATGGAATTAGCATACTCTTCGCCAGACAACTTTTCCCTTTTTTATCACGATGTCAACGAGGCTTTCGCCATAGAAGTAAGGTATTTGACGATAGTTTTCCGCATCCCACACCACGAAATCAGCCTGTTTTCCTTCGGTGATACTGCCCACCTTTTCTTCCATTTCGATTGAATAGGCAGCATTGATTGTCACAGCAGTCCACGCTTCGAGCGGCGTCATCTTCATCTGCGTGCAGGCGATAGACATAACGAGCGGAAGATTTGTCGTCGGGGAGGAACCGGGATTAAAGTCAGTTGCCAGCGCCACAATAGCCCCGTCGTCTATTAGTTTTCTTGCAGGAGCATATTTTTCCAGCCCGAGGAAGAATGCGGTTCCAGGAAGAAGAACTGCGCAGGTATCGGATGCCGCAAGAACTGATATGCCTATTTCAGAAATTGCGCCGAGATGGTCAACGCTGCGGGCAGAAAGGTCAACGCCGAGTTCCGCTCCACCTGTGGATTCTATTTCATCTGCGTGCAGTTTCAGGCTCAATCCCTTGCCTTTCGCGGCGTTCAATATTCTTCGGCTGTCTCCCACATCGAAGACGCCCGCTTCGCAGAATACATCGCAGAACTTCGCAAGTTTTTCCGCCGCAACGCGCGGAAGCATCTCATCGATTATCAATTGAATGTAATCATCCTTTCCGTTTGGTCGGAATTCCTGCGGAATTTCGTGCGCGCCGAGAAATGTCGGAACGATGTCCTGCGCAACCATTGAGGATAACTTCTTTATGGCGCGCAGCATCTTCAGCTCAGATTCAAGATTTAAGCCATATCCGCTTTTCACCTCCACTGTCGTAATTCCATTGGACAGCATCCTGTTGAATTGCAGTTGAGACGATTGAACGAGTTCGTCCAGCGTTGCATTTCGCACTTTTTCCGTGGAATTTAAAATTCCACCGCCCATCTGTGCAATCTGCATATAACTCATCCCGCGGATGCGCATTTCAAATTCAAGTTCCCTCGTTCCGACGAAAACTGCGTGCGTGTGAGGGTCGACAAGCCCTGGCGTGACAAGAGCGCCGCCGGCGTCTATCGAATCCACAATTTCATCGCCGTATTTCGATAGAATTGTGTCGTTGTCGCCGTATGCAACAATCCCCTGTTCATCATATACTATTGCCGCATTATTGATAATTCCCGGTTCGGACATCCTGTTGCTGCGGAGAACCTTCCCGCCTTCCACATCCATAGTCAAAAGTTCGCCTATTCGTTCCAATAGATACATTTTGTCCACCTCCAATATAAAAATACTGGATATGACGCAGTTGGCAAGAACAAAGGCAACCTGATTAAAATGAATTTCAGGACGATAAAAATTCCTTGCCAGAACTTTTCGTTGTATGATATTTCAAAAGGTTATTTTAGCAAATAAATCTTTGAACCGATATTGAATTGCCAAATGTCATATTTGCCGAACCATATAGATAAGGAAGGGCTCATTGGTGCGCCAGAAGAAGAAGGCATAGTTGTTGAAGCCGTTCGGGACATCGCCCGCGTTAAGATAACAAAAGGTTCGCTCTGCTCAAGCTGTGGCAGCGCAGAAAGTTGTCCCTTCAACGCGCTTGGCAAAAAGGACTGGATTGTATGGGCAAAGAACAACTTCGATGCAAAGGAGGGCGATAGGGTTAAAATATCAATAAGCGCGGGAAGATATCTTGCAATTGCCGTTTTGATTTTCATAATGCCCGTTTCAGTGCTGCTTTCGACATACATAATAGCAAGGCTGCTCGGCGCAGTTGATAATCTCGCTGTCGCGCTGTCCATCACCTTTGCATTTCTGTCCTACTTCATAATTCGCGGCGTGGACAGAGGCTCAAGGGGAAAAACGGGATATGAAATCGTCGAGATAATCGAAAAAGGCGAAAAGTGACCATTTATACGAGATAGTTTTTTCCAGAAAATTCAATCCTACCGAAGAATTTTTTAAACACATTTACAATGTTCATCAGAACAGGTCAGTGATCGAAACATCTGCGTGAAAATTTTCCCGATTAGATTTTCATCATACTTTTGAGAACTCTTGCCAGGTCATTTCCCTTTCCCGCCAGCAATTGAATTCCCGTGTTGAAATTTTCCGGCAGTGTTGCAAGCCAGGTTTCGTAGCTCACATCGATGTCTCCATATCGCTCGTCGTACTGTGCCTTCAAAAGCCCGACATTTTTGTTGAACTTCATACATTCTTCCAGAACTTCTGTTGAATAATGATATCCTTTGTCTCCGTCGAGGATTGTGAGTGTTGCCACGATTATATCATCCGCTGACCCCTGAAGCGTGATGAAGACAGTATCGTAATCTGTGTGTTCAAGGTCACTGAAACGAACGAGGCAGACTTCCTTGTCGCCATCGGCAAAGTAATGAAGCCCCGTCTGTTCCATAAGATGCTTTAGCCTCTCAAATTTCTCGGCTCTATTGCTTTTGGACATCGTCTCTCCATATTATGAAGTGATTGAAACCGCTTCCCTGACCACTTCATCCATTGAAGTAAACACGGAATTTGTGCCTCTTTTAATATCCTTCTGCCCTCTTCCTGATTTGTTCCCGTCAACCTCGCGATGATAGGGATTTCAGGCTTGAACTGTTTTATCGCCTCCACAAGACCGTTTGCGATGTCGTCGCAGCGAGTTATTCCGCCGAATATGTTGAACAGGATGACCTTAACTCCCTTTTCGCGAGTAATTATGTCGAGAGCTTTCACGGCCTTTTGTGGATTTGACGAACCACCCACATCGAGGAAGTTTGCGGGTTCTCCGCCGTAGTGTTTTATGAGGTCCATCGTTGCCATTGCCAATCCTGCGCCGTTGACGACGCAGCCAATGTTTCCGCTCAATTTAACAAATGAAAGTCCCGCTTCTTTCGCTTCGAGTTCTTCCCGTGAATATTCATCGGGGTCTCGCCAGTTTTCAAATTCAGGATGGCGAAATAGTGCGCTGTCGTCGAGAATTATCTTGGCATCGACGCAGCACAAATTTCCATCGCCAGTTACGACGAGCGGATTGACCTCCACAAGCTGCGCATCCACGCCGATGAACACATTGTATAACTTCATCAATTTCAAAATTCCACGCTTTATAAGTTCGGGGTCGTCGTATAATTTGCGAATGAGATATTGAGCAGTATATGGACGCAAACCTATGAAGGGGTCGATGTAAGCCTTATAAATCTTTTCGGGCGTTTTCTTCGCAACTTCTTCGATGTCAATCCCGCCCTCCGGGGAAACCATTATGACAATCTTTTTAGATTTCCTGTCGAGGATAATTCCCACATACGATTCGTTCTCAATGTCCACCGCTTTGGCAACGAGAACTTTTTTAACCACAAGACCTTTTATTTCCATACCGAGAATTTTTTCCGCTTTTTCTCTGGCTTCCTGTGGAGTTTGCGCCAGTTTAATTCCGCCTGCCTTTCCTCTGCCGCCAACGAGGACCTGCGCCTTAACGACAACGGGAGCGGAATATTTTTTCGCAATAGCCTCCGCTTCATCGGGAGTGGAAGCAACTTCGCCCATCTGAATGCGCGCATCATAGCGCTTCAAAATCTCCTTTGCCTGATACTCTTGAAGTTTCATATCTACCGCCTTTTATTGATTTGATTTTTTATAAATTAAAATAAATTTAAACTTAGACAAGTAAATTGTATTCTACTCAATCAAAGGCTTTATCTATGGTTTTGTAAGACTTTTTAAAAATTGAACGAAATAAAGAGGGTTTATAACTTATTTTGTGTAATTTTGGAGGTTATATAAATTAACCTCCCTGGCATTGAAA
>JAGHAI010000160.1 GCA_021161555.1 bacterium | reverse complement strand
TTATAACACTATGTAATACAACAGGATACTATTCTGGCACAGCTATTGCTAAATTATTTTCGGAAAACAGACAATGGAGGATATGATGAAACAGATGATTTTAATATCGCTCATCATAGCGGGGATTTTCTTCGCCGGTTGTGATAACCCCGACTGGTACTGTTGCCACGACCACTATTATTACTACGAAGAAGATTACACACCGCCTCCTGTCCCAAGTGGCGTCTATTCCATAACAGGAGACAGATGTGTGAGATTATATTGGAATCCGATAACCTGCTGCGATTTGGCTGGATATCGCATCTGGCGGGGATATTCCGAAACGGGATATTATTATCTAATTGCTGAAACGCAGTCCGCATCCTTCACCGACTGGGATGTAACCAATGGGTGCACATACTATTATGCAGTTTCTTCATACGATTTCTGGGGGAACGAAAGCGATATTTCAAGCGAACTTGTCTTCGACACGCCTCGACCCGAGGGGTTTGGCGAAAGAGTTTACATCGTGGAATCCTATCCGGACGATGCGGGATATGATTTTTCCTGCTACTGCGTCGTTCCCTATGATGACGAATATGCCGATGTGATTTTCGGATATAATGAGACCACAGAAAGTTATTATATGGAAGCGACTGGCACAGATACCGACTTGCTCATCTATGGTCCGACGAGCAGCATCACCGATGTCGATTACGCCCCCGAAACGGGATGGCTATCAGGCGGTTCGGTCGAACTCTACGAGGGATATTCATATCTTGTGTGGACCTGGGACAATCACTTCGCACAGGTGCGAATTACCTGCCTTTGCGGTGATTACATCAGATTTGACTGGGCGTATCAGACGGACGAAGGAAATCCTGAACTGCGGGTGGGAAATGACGGAAATCGTTTCAGAGTGGACGGCAAAAATGCTATACGAGTTGAGCATTCTATAAAAATAACTTCTATCAATGAACATAAATAATTTATCATAGAGGAGGTGTAAAATGAAACGCATTATCTTTGCAATAGGCATTCTGGCGATTCTGGGGGCATTTTTTGTTCCCACGCAGGTGTCCGCGCAGTGTTGCTGTGGATGTTATTACAGCGTTGTATGGGTCGATTATTACTGGGATTTCGACGATTGCTGCTGGGAATATGATTGGTGGGATGTCCCCTGGTGGTTTTGGCGACCCTGCTGGCGGAGAGTCATCAGAATATACTACAGCCCCTGCGGATGGTATAGATATGTCTATTATGACTATCCCTGCTACGGATGCGATTATGTCTATGTGGAAGGCAGGTGGGTCTATCGCAGAGCGGTCAGGCTTGAACGGAGATTCACATACAACGATATGGCACGGGATTTCGTCAGGCGAAGGGGACTGGAAAGACCATCATTATACAGGACGACAGCGCTTCATTCCCCCGCATACAGAAGCAAGACGAGTTCCACTGCCCGAAGCGGAAGTTCTTTATACAGAACGACATCAAAATCCTCATCTGTGGAACACAGGACGAAGACAGGTGAAACCTATTCATCCACGAGGTCGAAATCATCCACATCTTCGCGGGCTAAACATTCTGATAGACGAGAGAAAAGTTTTTCGCAAAAGTCATCGTGGAAAAGTTCTTCATCCCGAAGCGGTTCATATTACAGGACGAGTTCTTCGAGGAGTAAAAGTTATCATAGTTCGAGCAGAAGTGGTGGCAGGAGTGTTTCAAAGAGTTCTCGTTCTCGCAGAAAATAGTATTCAGGTGTGGGCGGGTTTTCCAGAAAATCCGCCCACATTAAAAAATTATTGCAAACGATGAGAAAGGTGTGTATTTTGAACCGAAAAGGAGGGCAGTTATGAAGGGGAATTTTAAAATATTTATAATTTTTTCGATTGTTTTGTGTTTTGTGTTTGTCGGGGCGCAGACGAACAAAGTTTCAGCAGATTCATCCAGAAAATCAAAGTCGAAAAGCGCGGAAGTTTCGGAGTCAAACGATGAGGACGAGGACATAATCGGTGGATTTTTACGCTCGCTTTTCGGCGAAGGCGATAGTGAAAAGAGTTCTGATTCTTCGGAGAAGTATGACTATTTTAAGGATAAAGATGGCGATGGCGTGGACGATAGATTGAATATTAAAAAGAGCAGGACAAAGTCCAAAAAGACGACTTACAGGACGAAAAAATCTTCTTCAACTTCGGACAAAAATTCAACTACCACAAGGACGAAATCCACCAGAAGACGAGGACAATGATGGATAAGGTGAGCATTGTTATTCCTGCGCGTAATGAGGAGAAATTTCTGCCAAAGTGTCTTGCATCTGTTCAGGCTCAAACATACCCTCACGAATTTCTGGAAATAATTCTCGTTGACAGCGCATCCGAAGATGGAACGCAAAGGATAATGGAGGAGTTTGCAAGGGAGAGCGACATCGAGGTGAAAATTCTGGAAAATCCGCGAGGGGATACTCCAACGGCGCTTAATGTCGGATTCAAAAATGCAACGGGCGATTTAATTCTACATCTGATTGCGCATATTGAAATTATGCCCGACCACATCGAGCGAGCCGTAAAAATCCTGCACGAGAAAAATGCGGATGGCGTCGCGGGAAAAATTGTGCCTGTCGGTTCGGGCTACGATACTTTCTGGGATAGTGGAATCTCTGCTGCCCTTGAATCCCCTTTTGGGCTTGGAAATTCCACAGCGCGAGTGAGTTCGAAGGCGGGATGGATTGATAATCCTATGATTACGCTTTACACAAAGCA
This sequence comes from bacterium, assembly GCA_021161555.1. Taxonomy (GTDB): domain Bacteria; phylum UBP14; class UBA6098; order B30-G16; family B30-G16; genus JAGHAI01. Next base: position 12,461 of record JAGHAI010000160.1, on the reverse strand, counting down.
CCTTTTCAAAAGATTTGGATATATAGATGAGCGTCTTACCAGGAACCAGGACTATGAATTTCACCAGCGATGTTATGCAGGCGGTGCAAAATTTTGGTTTGAACCAGATATTCAGGTTTTTTACAAAACTCGTTTGAATCTATGCCAATTATGGAGGCAATTTTTCAGTGCTGCAAAGTGGCGAGTTTTTATGATTGGTGAGCATACTGGTGCGGTGAAGTTGCGTCATCTCGTGCCGCCCGCCTTTGTTCTATCACTCATCCTTTCCGCTGTTGCCTCGATGTTTTCAAAAATTTTTATCCCGATATTTGTGGCAATAGTATTGATGTATTTTTCAGGAATCGCTATCAATACAATACTGTCTGCGATTTTTAGAAAAAAAATCTCGGTTCTTATAACTCTTCCTCTGGCATTGATGACGATTCACTTTGCTTATGGAATTGGATTTTTAACTGGCTTATTCTATTTCTTCATCCTTGGAAAAAAGAAAAAAGTTCTATTTGCGGAAAAACAGTATCACTGAACTTTGCGCGATATCTGGCATATCAGTGCGAAAACACCCCGCTGTCCGGTTTAAAATACAGGTGCTATTGTTGAATAGGTGAATAAAGAACTGTGTTCTCCTGTTCAATTGTTTTCCAGATTCCAATTCGATGTAAAGTAGCGCGGATACATACCTGTTATTTCAAATACACAATTCGCTTCGACATCGTCTGTCCATTTTCGAGAATGGTATGCACAAAATATATTCCCGAAGAAATTTTTTCATCGGGCGTCCAGATGTAAACTTCTCGTTCATTATGTCTCCTGTTATTTTCGCTGGTGGAGGCAAATTGTGTTCCAGAAGGATATGATGTTTCAACAACATTTCCCCGCAAATCGCATATTTCTAACTCAACTGCATCGGCTGGCACAGTGATGACGCACGATGAATTAAAAGGATTGGGAGATACTTTAATGGAAATGTCTTCGGGTTTGCCTGTATTTGCGATTGGTGTGAGGTCATATCCTAACTGCACCATTGCGAATACAATGTTATCGTTTTCAATAGTTTCTTCTTCGGAAAGCACCGCATACCAGATTCCCTCATCCGGAAGGTTTAGAAGAACAGTTCCCGCTCTCGCTCTTGAACGGTAATGATATGCGGAAAACGGTTCGCCTGCGCTATATAGAGCGAAATTGGTCGAATCGCAGATGAAGACCGAAACGATACCATCTTCTTTGCGATATGAAAAAGTTCCGCTCTGGCTATCAAAATTCCCCTCCCCGCGAACATATTCCTCATCGGCGCCAAACTCGAATACCACCTGTTTTTCACCTTCCGATGGGGGAGTCAGTTCGGTTATGGATAATTCATCAAGAGTTCCCGGAAGTGTGACCGATGCGGTGTAATATCCGCCAACTACGGAACGACCTGACCCCAACCCGTCGAATGCATTGACATAGGATGGGTCTGATGGTTCACTGCCGATGGGAGAATCTACGCGGAAATAATACGGGCAGCTATCTCCCATAGCGACGACCATAAGTCCATTGCAGTCGGTTGCTCGCACATCTGCTATGTATAATCCATCGTGGTCGTAATATGAATCGGAAGCGAGCATAACTTCTGCGCCTGGAACAGGATTGCCAGCAGCATCGCGAACTTCTACGACAAGAGTACAGAGATAAGTATATGCGGGAGTTCTATCTATGGCATATCCATCTCCGCGCCAGCCTATGCAGTTGTTGATGTTTTTTGAACCCCCACGGTCTTTGTCATATCCACCCCAATGTGGTGCGAGGGCAGTTCTTCCACCCCATCTATCTACCTGATATGTATGCCAAACATCATAAGATAGCAGTTCTCCAGGAAAACCATCATCCCAGAATTCATTCCAGACATGGTCTTGCAGTGGTGTTCCCACGCAGAGGTCGGGGATTAGAGAAGTTCTCGATGCAGCGCAAAGCAAATCCTGCACTTCTCCGCAGTTGCCCTTGTGATAATAGGCTATTTGATTTGGTTGTATAGGACGCGTTGCAGAAGGCGGGTCAGGTAAAACTGTGGATACCCATTCGCCGAGAATGTCAAGCGCGCCATTTGCAGGTGAAACCCATCTATCCGCAGCAAGCGAAGTATCATTTCTTATCCAGAGAACTTCCGCCATCTTTATCCAATCGGGCAAAAGCGGATATCCTCCCGATGTATAACTGTAAATTGGATGCGGGTCAGTCCACAGAAATTCTCGCCAGAAATATCCATAAGTTCGCTGGACAGTATCCCCTGTTATGTCTTTTTTCTTCGGTGCTTCATCGGAAAGTTTTGGGTGAACGACATACCAATAATAAATTTCCCCGGGAATTTCAAGTAGTGTCGTATCCGCAAGTGTCGAATCGACCACCCAATATGCCGTTGTGGTGTACCAATCCCCGGAAGAAAAATCTCCATATTCGACGAGTTCGACATATTTTAGCGAATCTGCCACACGATAGATAAAAGATGAATTTATCAGCAATAAATCGAATTCAAATCTTTCATCGGACAGCGCTTCGGGGGACAGGTGAGCCACGCAAAAGGCGACTTCATCGATTTGCTCGTCAGGTGCGGAAAGTATGGTATTTGCACAACTTTCTGCAATTTCGGGGCTCAAATGCCGAAACGACTGGTACAGGTCATCATACAGCCACTTCGGGGCAGTGTTCAGCGCGTCAATGCAAATCGAAGGCAGTGTATCCCGATTGTCTATGATTTCGATTGTGTTTTCGGTGGCATCGATGCGAAAGGCCACTGCATCATCGGGAAGAAGAACCGCGTGTATGGAATCTTCTGCCAGGATTTCCTGGAGAACGAATTGTCTTTGCGCTGAAAGAGCAGTTTCGTCCTTGCCGATTTTTTGTGACGATATGGGCGGGACTTTTCCATAAAGCACATTTTTTGGTATTTTCGCAGGTTCTGTGGAAGAAATCCCACTGCCGGCGAACGCAATCACCGGGATGAGTGATACAAAGAGCAGATAGACATAGTGTCTCATATTTCCCCCCTTCCATTAGTTTGCTTTTTTGATAATTTACCCTTTGAATTTTTTATATAATTTCAGAAATTCTTGTAATTCGAGTTCCATATCCTCACGGATTATTGTTCGTAGTAATCCCTTTGGCAGTGTTTTTCCTTTGTGCACTGGAACTGTCGTTATTCTTCCGTCATCAGATGCAAGTCGTATGTGTGAACCTCTTCTGCGTATGACTTTGAACCCGAGCCATCTTAAGAATTTGACTAATTCGCTACCTTCGATTGCTGGAAGTTTAGACATAGGATACCTCGATTTCCCTAAAACCAATGAATTCATTTGATTTGTCAGGTTCGAATTCTTCGAGACACATCTGAATAACTTCGCGAATGTTATCTAATGCCTCTTCGACAGTTTTACCATAAGAATGACATCCCTTGAAAACAGGACAACTGACGATGAAATATCCGTCTTCGTCCTGTTCAATTATTATCGGGAAATGTAAGTTTTTCATAATACCCCCGCAAATTTGAAATTATTTCATCATCGGGATTTTCACTCCGAGTTTTTTTGCATTTTCGATTGCGCTTTCGTATCCCGCATCGGCGTGGCGCATAATTCCTGTGCCGGGGTCGTTGGTCAGCACTCGTTTGAGGCGGATATCCATCATCTCTGTGCCATCTGCCACGATGACCTGCCCTGCGTGAAGACTGTATCCGATACCAACTCCTCCGCCGTGATGGAACGATACCCACGATGCTCCCGAAACGGCATTGAGAGCGAAATTCAGAAGGGGCCAGTCGGCAATCGCATCGCTGCCATCTTTCATATCCTCGGTCTCGCGGTTCGGCGATGCCACAGAGCCGCCGTCGAGATGGTCTCTGCCAATTACAATCGGCGCTTTGATTTTTCCCTCGCGAACGAGCCTGTTGAACATAAGTCCTGCTTTATCGCGCTCGCCGTATCCAAGCCAGCAAATTCTCGTCGGCAATCCCTGAAACGCCACTCTCTCGCGAGCGAGTTTCAGCCAGCGATGAAGATGAGTTTTCTCAGGGAACAGTTTCATCAATTCCTCATCGATTGTGTAAATGTCCTCAGGGTCTCCCGATAGTGCAGCCCAGCGGAACGGTCCCTGTCCTTCGCAGAAAAGCGGACGAATGTATGCAGGCGTGAATCCAGGATATTTCCACCTGCCATCGGCGGTTTTAATTTCATCCTCGCCGATATATCCGCCGGCGAGTGCGTTTCCGCGAAGATTATTGCCGTAGTCGAAAGTTTCCGCACCGCGTTCCTGCAGTGTTATCATCAATCGGGTGTGCTTTGCCATCGTCTCATACGAACGGCGTGTATATTCTTCTGGGTCTTTTGCGCGCAGTTCCAGTGCTTCTTCGAGCGAAAGTTCTTGAGGAACATATCCATTCAAGGGGTCGTGAGCGGATGTCTGGTCAGTGAGCAGGTCGGGAACGATGTCCCTGTCAACCAATGCCTGCAGTAAATCGACGACATTGCCGTGCCAGACAATCGATTTCGCTATTCCTTTTTCCCTATACTCCAGTGCGCGAGAAATTGCCGAATCGAGATTCTTTTCCATCTCGTCGAGATATTTTGTATCAAGTCTTTTCTTGATTCTATTTTCGTCAACTTCTGCGGCGAGATAAGTCGCGTTGTTCATTGTTGCGGCGAGCGGCTGCGCTCCGGACATTCCACCGCATCCGCCCGAAACGATTAGTTTTCCGCGCAGGTCATCTATGCCGAATTTCTTTCTTCCCGCGGCGGCAAAGGTCTCATAAGTTCCCTGCAAAATCCCCTGCGTTCCTATGTATATCCAGCTTCCCGCAGTCATCTGCCCGTACATAATCAGCCCTTTTCTATCGAGCTCGTTGAAGTATTCCCAGTTAGCCCAGTGAGGCACAAGATTTGAATTTGCGATTATCACTCTCGGCGCCCACTCGTGCGTCTTGAAAACTCCAACGGGTTTCCCCGATTGAACGAGCAGTGTTTCGTCGTTTTCAAGCTCTTTCAGTGTGCGTATAATTGCCTCGTAGCATTCCCAGTTTCGGGCAGCTTTTCCCGTTCCACCATAGACTATTAAATTATCAGGGTCTTCGGCGTTTGCAGGGTCGAGATTGTTCATAAGCATTCTCATCGCCGCTTCCTGATGCCACCCCTTGCAACTGAGTTTTTTCCCTCGTGGCGCGTGGATTATATGTTCTGGCATTTTTAACCTCCTTCTCATTTTCAATTCCCAAGATAATAATTTATCAGAATAAAGCAACAGAATGAAATATGTTTTTTTATTTTTGATGACAAATTGCCATTTTGGGGATTGTTTGTTATATTATAAAAAAGTTATTCAGGGGGAAATCGTATGGACAATTTTGTCGTAGGCAATGGTATCGTTTTGGATGGAATGAATACATTCGTAGAAAATGGTGCTGTTTTTATATCGGATGGGAAAATCGAAAAAATCGGCAGTTTTGAAAAATCCCGGTTTCCCGATGTCGATTTTATAGATGTCGGCGGCAGATTGATTATGCCCGGGTTTCTAAATCCGCATCATCATCTTTATTCTTCGCTTGCTGTCGGTCTTGCCCCCGCTTGTGATGTCGATAATTTCGTGAATCTGTTGAAAAGTCTGTGGTGGAAACTCGATGCGAGCCTCGATGAAGAATCGGTGTATGTTTCCGCAATGGTGGGTATAATCGATTCTGTAAAACACGGAGTGACCGCTATTTTCGACCATCACGCATCGATGAATTTCGTCCGAGGAAGCCTGAACACGATATCGAAGGCGTTTGAAATAGCGGGGATAAAGGGTCTTTTGTGCTTTGAAACATCGGATAGAATGGGAATTGCAGATGCTGAGCGCCACATCGAGGAGAACATCGATTTTTTTGAGCGGCACAGGAATAATCGCAACATAAAGGGAGCCTTTGGAATGCACGCAAATTTCACTCTGAGCGAAGAAACTCTTAATAAAATATCCGATAGAAAGCCTGAAGATATGCCGATACATATTCACTGTGGGGAAGATTTGTATGATTTTCAATACTGCCGGGAATTTGGCTATTCGGGACCTGTGGACAGGCTTGATAGATATGAATTGATTGATGATAAAAGCATTCTCGCTCACGCGATACATTTGAGCGAACGGGATTATGATATAATAGGCGAGAAGCGGCCGATTGTAGTGTCAAATCCCGAATCGAATGCGAACAACCGCGTCGGCAAAATCGACAGGGACAGGATAAAAAACTTTATACTCGGAACCGATGGAATGAGCGGTGATATGATTGCTACTCTGCGTTCTTTTTATCTTCTTCACGGAGGAATTGACGAGGATTTTTCTGAAATGCAGAAAAGTTTTTTTGCGCAGCGATATCTGGTTCAGCGGAAATTTTTCAGCGAAACTGGAGAATTTCGTGAAGGAATGGATGCCGATGTTGTCGTTGTCGATTATGTTCCAGCGACGGAAATTTCGCCCGAAAATGTGATGGGACATCTAATATTTGGTGCGAAATCTTCAAAGGCATATCTGACAATTTCAAACGGAAAAATTATCTATCAGGATGGGAAAATCACATTTATTGATGAGGATGATTTTATTGCCGAAGCGCGAAAGATTGCAAAAAAATTGTGGGAGAGATATAGTTCTCAACCTGCAATTCAATTTTAGCGTGTTTTTTCACCATTAAGCATAGCGCGCTCACCTGTGCTGTTTTTATCCTGTGTAATGCTGTCATTTTCTGAGCCGCCTGATGTGGAAAATGCGGCGATGGTCGTTTTTTGTTGCTCTTTGTCTCATATCGCATAAATTCATAGATAAACTTTCGCAGAGGACGGGATGCTCACATTTCTGAATTCATATCTTCTTCCGGCGTTATCGCTTGCCGCGCTGCCGATTTTGATTCACCTCCTGACGCGGCACAAAATCAAGGAGCAAAAATTTTCCGACCTGCGATTTCTGGAAGAGATACATAGAAAGAGAATGAAGAGGATGCGGCTCCGCCAGTGGTTGATATTGATTTTGAGAACGCTGATAATTCTCTTCGTCATTCTTGCCTTTACCCGTCCAACACTGCGCGGCGTGAATTTTGGAAATGTCGGCAGCCACGAAAAGACTGCGGTTGCCATTCTCGTGGATAATTCGTATTCCACAGGTGCAACGCGCGGCGGAACCGATGTTTTTACCTTCGAAAAGGCAGCGGCGAACAAAATCCTTTCGATGCTCGAAGAAGGCGATGCCGCCGCCGTCGGCATATTCAATCGTTCGGTGAAATGGCTGTCGCCACGACCGAGCAGATTTTTTCAAAATCTTTCCGCTATGCTCGACACTGTCGCCATTTCCGATTTTGACACCGATATTCTGAACGCAATTTCTGAAGGCAAAAGAATATTGAAGGACTATCCATCTCCGAACAAGGAAACATATATTATTACGGATGGCGTGAAAAACGGCTGGTTCACGCCTACGGCAGTTGACACATCAGAAGATATTCCAGTATTTGTTCTGCCGATTTCCCCCGACAGAATGGACAATCGAACAGTTTCTGCTGTGGAATTTCCGCCGCAACTTCTCGAAGTGGGAAGTTCCTTCGACATTTCCGCAGTCATAAAGAATAACGGCAGGGCGGTTCGGGGTGTCGTGGTTTCGCTGGTCATCGATGGAGAAAAATCATCGCAGACGATTGTTGACATTCCTGCCGGTGCGCAGACTATGGCAAATTTATCCGGAATGCCGCAGTCGGGCGGATTTCACTGGGGATATGTGGAAATTTCAGAGGACAACCTTCACAACGACAACAGAAGATACATCACATTTCGCATTCCCGAAACGGTGAAAATTCTTCTCGTGGGCAATTCATCGTTGCGTAAATTTTTCAGGCTGGCGCTTTCGCCAGAAGGTGAAAAAAAGTTCTTCGACATTCGCGAAGTGAGGACGGAGCAACTTGGCTCGCAGATTTTTTCAAACTACGATGTGATACTTTTAATTGACCCGAATTCGCTTTCCGATGCCATGGTCGGGAGATTGCGCACATTCGTTTCATCGGGCGGCGGATTGATGTTTGTCCCTGGTGAGAGATGTGCACAAAATCTTTCGTCCTATGCTAAGATGATGAAAAATTTTGGCAGGATAGACATTTCCGCTGTCATAGGAGATACGATACAGGCTGCGCAACTTGGATGGGGCAAGGCGGATTTCAACCATCCTGTGCTCAGCGTGTTTTCGGAAACATCCCTGCCATCTGCAATCGTGAGAAAAATTGTGCAGTTCTCAATAGGCGACGGACAGGTATTTCTGCGCTTCGAAAACGATATGCCCGCTCTGGCTGATGTCCCTCTGGGGGAAGGAAGAATAATAATATCAGGCTTTTCCGCCGATATGAGATGGGGAAACATTGCGTTATCGGGTTTTTTCGTTCCTGCAATACATAGAATATGTCAGTATCTGGCGTCTGATGTTTCATATTTTGATGTGGGCTATCCTGTGGGCAGTTCCGTTTTGCGGACAATAGAAGGTTTTTCTATGGGCAAACTTTTCGTTCGCTTTCCCGGCGGAGAAGGATTTTTCGCTGCGCCGAGATTTGTCGGCGGTAAGCCCGCTGTGTTTGTGGAGAATCTGCAAAAGGCGGGAATCTATACAATCACATCCGATTCGGAAACTCTCGATGTATTTTCGGCTAATTTTTCGCCAAATGAAGGAGATTTGTCGCCGCTTGACGAGAAAACGAGAAAAAAATTCCCCGTCCACTGGCTCGACCCTGAAAGAAGCATCACAGAACAAATCCTTTCGGCAAGATACGGAATTGAACTGTGGAGAATTATGATTATACTTGCGCTGATTTTGATGGCTGCCGAAATGATAATCGAAACGCGGTGGAAGAAAAAATAGCGAACAGTTGACTACATATTCAGCAATTCTTCAATTTTTTAATTTTTAAATTTGAACGCTTGACCTTTTTGTCATAAAATGTATTATATTGTCGGCACTCATCAGGGGGAGATGTGCATAAATCGTCCATTATATATTCCATAATTTTCTATGTTCTTCTCGCCGTGTTGATAGTGATAGTTGCACACGGGATGCTCGCCGATGCCGAGAAGATAGCGCTTCGTGAGTTCGGTTCTGAAAAACTTACAATAGCATACGAAACTATGCACGGCATTGAAAGTGCAGTGTCGAGTGTGAAGGATAATATCGAGTATCTGGCTACATTTCCGCAAATTGCCAATTTGGATGAATCCGCCAGTAGAAGTATAATGAAAGGGCTGTTCAATTCGATAAACAGCATCGTCGCAAGCATTACAAGGGTGGATTCATCTGGAATAATTCGTATCACCGTTCCTTATTCCGATTTTGAGGGATATGATATAAATTATCAGGAGCATATAAAGAGATTGCTCAAAAATCATCAACCTGTCATAGGCGGACCGCTCAAAATTGTGCAAGGCTTTGATGCATTTGTGATACACATTCCAACTTTTAAGGACGATTCAATTTTCACGGGGTCGATTGCCGGTGTGATTGCGTTTGATACCTTAAAATCGAGATTTATCGAACCTTTGCTCGGTGATACAAACGAAATTGTCTGGCTCGCAAATGCCGGCGGAAAGGTTTTGTGTCATCAGAAATACAAGTTCGGCAAACAGATTGAGGAAATATATTCCGATGTAAACGATAGACGACTTTTAAATTTCCTTGTGGATTTTCCCATAAAGGATAGTGGCTGGCTGACATATAAAGATTCTCGAGGTAGAGAGAGGATTCTTTACTGGTATTGCAAGCGGATTGGTTTTGAAAAGTGGGTTCTCGGGATAGATGTGAAAGAGGAGGCGGCACTTGCTTCCCTGATTCCGCTTAAGAAAAAGATTATTATATCTTCAATACTTGCGCTGCTTCTCGCCGTTCTTGGGGTGTTTGCCGTCGCGAGATTGACGGAACGCAAAAGTGTGATTGAACAGCAGAGGCAGTGTTTGAAAATCGCTGATTACAGAAGGGAAAAACTCGAATACATATTGCAGTTCGCCCGCAGTCTGCTGACCGATGATATGAGCATCGACCCGTATTTGAAAATTCTCGAAGGTGCAAAATCTCTGCTCGATGCTCCAATAGCTATGGAGTGGAAATTTTTAAATGCAAATGGTGAACTCATTCCCGAACATAGCATCATAGGTGATTATCGCATAGCGGAAGAACTTCGCTCGGCGGGGATAGATATCGCACAGGTGCCGTTGCCTGTGGTGATTGGCAACATCGACCTGAGCAAATTGAGTGGGTATGTTGCCATTTCTGTCGATGTGTTTTCCGATATTTCTGCGCAGTGGAAAGTCATAGTCAATACTTTGAAATCCATTTGTCCCACAGAAAATTTTACAGTAATACCGTTTTCCGTAAAGGACAGATATTTTGCCTGTGTGGTTGTTCCTGAAAACAAGGAAAGCATAATTGGTTCGGAATTTATTGAATCTTTCAGAATTTCTGTCTCCCAATCGCTGTATATTCGTTCCATATTGAGCGAACTCATCGCAAACAACAGAATAAATCAGGATGTATTGAAGAATGTGGATAAGGCTATTTTCCTTGTGGATTCTCATTTCACTGTTCTTTCAGCTTCCCCTGTCTTCTATAGATTATACGAAGTGAAGGAAGATGCAATTGGAAAAAATCTCTTTGAAGTGGTGCCGTTTTTGAAAAATCTGCACCTCGAAGAAATTTTCAGAGATGTAATCAGAACGAGGATGAGCAGAGAAACGGAGGAAACATATCTGTCGTCTGAAAAGAAAAGACGGTTCACCCGAACGAAAATAATCCCGATTATTACAGATGGAGAAAGGGTCGAGAGATTACTCGTCATCGTTGACGATGTCACCGAATTTAGATTACTGGAGGAAGAACTCAAGCACACCGCAGACGAACTTGCTCAAAAAAATCATCAACTCGCAAAACTCGCCATAACGGATGAACTCACGCAGTTGAAGAATTATCGATATTTCATTGAGCAGTTGCCGAATTATATATTGCAACATCGCAAAAAAGGCATAGAGATGTCTCTTCTCTCGATGGATATCGACGATTTCAAGCGATACAACGATACTTATGGTCATCCTGCGGGGGATAGATTGCTTGCTGAGGTCGCCGATATTATTCGCGGTTTTCTTCGCTCCGAAGACCTCGGCGTAAGATATGGCGGAGATGAATTTGTCATCATACTTTCGAAAACCGATAGAATAGAAGCGCAGGATGTGGCAGAAAGACTTTGCAGCAGAATTGCACGAACTTCTTTTCTGGGCGAAAAGGGAATCCGAAACGAACACATAACGGTGAGTATTGGCATCGCCATTCTAACGGAAGATATTGCAAACGCCGAGGAATTGTTGCGTCAGGCAGATTCCGCCCTATACGAATCCAAAAGAAACGGAAAAAATAGAATTACGATATATGACGCAAGCGGCGAAAACCCGAAAAACAGGAAAAATATAAGATAACTTTACAAGCTGCCAAAAACAATTGCTCGTTCAATTCATCAAAAAATAAAGTTTTAATTTCGCCATTTGTCATCAGCATCCGCTATGAGAGCGCTGACGGATTTTGTTGTCATATTGTTCTCCCTTGATTGATTTTTTATTCCGATTGTTTTTTAGCGGATTAGTATTATGCGTTTGGTTATTGTTCATTCCACTGTACTTTACAATTGCATTGAGGCAGAAGATGGCGCGGCGTTTTTTAATTATTCTTATTGGCATTATTTTCCCTTATTATCTTTCCGTTCCCATCTATGAATTTCCTGTTAAGGAGCTTAACCTGCTTTTCCTTATTCTTGAATTTTCCTTTATAGCGATTACTTTTCATTATCGAAGAGTTGAAACTTCCATTACTTTTCACTATAATTTCATTATAAATGCAAGTTTTATGTATGGTGGCAGTGATGATGCTGAACCGGTTGTTGCAGACGCAGTTCCAAATCGACTTGTATAACCATATGATCCTGCATCTCTTGCTGCACATGAAGGATTTTGCCAACCGTTCTTCCAACAAATTCTCTGACCTGAATCTCCCGGGTCGTAAATTCCTAATTCACTAGATGACGAACCGGCATTGTTCTTCAAGTTAAGATTTGGGATTGAATGTGTATGTGTGGTTGACCCTCCGGTTCCACCAGGTGTGGGACTGCTAACTGTTCCCATAACAAATCTATCACTTAAATCAGGGGTTCCATTATTTCCGTTGCAAAGTGCCCAGCCCACGAGGGGACCAGTTCCAAGTCCCGTATCATCAAAATTCCACGGTCCAGAATACATTATAATTCCCCCTGAAGGGATACCACTTCCACCGCCCACTTCCTGCCATGCGCTTCCGTTATGCACATATAGCACATCATCATCGCTATCCCAGAACATATTGCCCTCGCCAGTGGTGAGTCCAGTTTCGTCGGTGAAATCAGGAATCTTTAGAACGCCACCAGTGAAGTAACC
>JAGHAI010000170.1 GCA_021161555.1 bacterium | reverse complement strand
TCGGGCTTGGATATTTTATACTTGCCATTGTGGGATTTTCCGCCGCCTGGTGGTTCAGATTCAGGTCGGGCTTGTTCGCAGTTCCCGATTTTCAGCCATTTCTAAATTACCGCATTCCGATAATCCTCGTAGCATCATTCTGGGGTATTGTCTTTGTGATGCGCGGACTTCACAAACCTGACCTCACTATCGTATGGTGGCGGGAAGGAAACCGAATAATATGGGCATCTATTCTCTCTATGATACTCCCGATGGCAATCGCATTCACCTATCGAGGATACTTTTACTCGCGACTCGTTATGGGACTTGGAACACTTTTCACCGCCGTGCTTTGCTTTGCGCACAAGGAAATTTCAAAAGGGATATTGAAAAAACTGGTTCTAAAACGAGTGGGCGTGGCAAAGAAATTGATTATCGGATGTGGAGATTTCGCTCAAAAAATCGTCGAAGAAATTTTTAAAAATCCGCTCGTGTCAGCAGGATTGGAGGGAATGATTTCACTTCACGGAGAACGATGCACAGCAGAACTTCCATATCTCGGCGAACTATCCGACCTGAAAAATTTACTCATTGAGCGGGGATTTGACGAAGTAATCCTCGCTCATCCCAGTCCGGATGAGGATACAATTTTGCAAATCATATACGAATGCCGAAAAGAACAGGTTCAATTTGAAATGGTGCCGCAATACTGGCATCTGCTGCGGGGCAAAATTACCATAGAACCTGTGGCAGAAATACACACCATAGCGTTTTCCGACCTCGCACTAAAGGGATGGCAGAGAGTTTTTAAGAGAATTATGGATTTTTCAATTTCTCTGATTGCTCTTATACTTCTATCGCCGCTATTTCTGATAATTGCGCTCGCGATTAAACTCACCAGTGCAGGACCTGTGTTTTTCCTTCAGGAACGCATTGGCAGGAACGGAAGAAAATTTAAGATGATTAAATTCCGTTCGATGTATAAGGATGCGGAAAAGCGGCTGAAGGACTATCTCGATAAAAACGAAGCGCAGGGACCAATTTTCAAGATGAAAGATGACCCGCGCATCACATCGGTGGGGAAAATTCTGCGCAGATTTTCGATAGATGAACTGCCACAGCTGATAAATGTCCTGAAGGGGGAAATGTCCCTTGTTGGACCGAGACCGCCGCTGGAAAGGGAAATCGTAAAATACAAAAAGTGGCAACTGCGCAGAATTGATGTAACACCGGGAATGACGGGACTGTGGCAGGTTTCGGGAAGAAGCAATCTGCCATTCGACAGGATGGCTGAACTCGACATTTACTACATAGAACACTGGTCAATCTGGCTCGACATTAAACTGCTCGTTCTCACAATCCCTGCAGTTATCACCGGGCGAGGAGCATATTGAAGCAGTGTTCTAAAAATACGGCTAAATTTTTTATTTTTCTTTCATTTTTACTATTCTAATATAAATTTTAGCGATAAGCAAGTTTTTCGGAGGTCAATGAAATGAATATCTCAAAACGAGCGCTGCGCATTCCACCGTCGCCGATAAGGAAACTCGTTCCCTATGCCATCGATGCGAAAAAGCGGGGCATAGAAGTATATCACCTGAACATCGGGCAACCAGATATAGCAACGCCGCAAAGTTTCTGGAACGCCGTTCACAGTTATCCTGCAAAAGTTCTCGCCTACGGAAATTCGCAGGGAATAGCGGAATATAGAGAATGGCTTGCAAAATACTATCAGGGAAACGGGATAGACATCACGCCTGATGAGATAATAGTCACCACTGGCGGCAGCGAAGCGGTGATGTTCGCTATGCTTGCCGTCGCCGACAGCGGAGATAACATCATCGTGTTCGAGCCGTTCTATACAAATTACAACGGATACGCAGTGATGACCGACATAGAACTCATCCCTGTGCAGACGAAACCAGAAACGGGGTATCACCTTCCGCCTGTGGAGGAAATTGAGGCAAAGATAAACGACCGCACACGCGCAATCTTCATCTGCTCGCCAAACAATCCAACGGGAACAGTTCTCGCCCGTGAAGAAATCGAAACAGTCTCCAGAATTGCGGAAAAACACAATCTTTTCGTCATCGCCGACGAAGTCTATCGCGAATTCGTGTATGAAGGGAAACACACGAGCCTCTTTCACATACCTTCACTTATCGAGCGCGGCATCATCGTAGATTCAATTTCCAAAAGGTTTTCCGCCTGCGGCGCGAGAATCGGATGCGTTATTACGAAGAACAAAGAGGCATTCGATGCAATGCTGAGAATGGGACAGGCGAGATTGTGCCCGCCGACGATAGAACAATATGCCGCTCAAGCTGTGCTTATGCAACTTGACGAAAAGTTCTTTCCTGAGATAATTGAAGAATACAGAAGAAGGCGAGACGCCACATACGAAGAACTGATGAAAATTCCAGGCGTTCTTTGTGAAAAGCCCGCCGGAGCATTTTACATTATGGCAAAGTTGCCTGTGGATGATGTGGAAAAGTTTGCCAAATTCCTGCTCACCGATTTTCAGCACGACGGCAAAACTGTTATGGTCGCCCCAGGACCAGGATTTTATGCGACGAAAGGACTTGGCAAATCCGAAATCCGCATCGCCTATGTCCTCGAAGAGGAAAAGATGAGAGATGCGATAAAAATTCTGGCAAAAGCGGTGGATAATTTTCTAACGCTGTAAGTCCATACGACGAAGATTTTATACACAAAATAATCACATTTCCATCCTTATGCCGAAGTGCAGCAATCCCGATGACGGAGTTCTCCCTTCGCCGATGCCGTATTCTATGGAAAAAACTCCTGCGCCAAATAAATATTCAATTCCCGCGCCATAGCCGAACTTCACATTCCAGCCTTCGTCGTCCCTGAATGCGCCGAAATCGACAAATGGAAAGATGTGGAATGTGTTCTGAAAGACAAATCTCGGCTCCACAGATGCGTTCGCAATTTTGCATCCAGAAAACTGGTTTTCTCTATACCCGCGCAGGTCGTTCCATCCTCCCAGAAAACCCCAATCTGACGATGGCGGAATCGTCGGCACAATCCAGCCCCAGCCGTGCAGTTTAGTCCATAAGGAAATAATTTTCGATACTGGAAAGACATCGACGGAAAAAAATTCACCTCTGCTGCCAGGCTCTTCGACATCTTCATCTCCCCAGCGATGGATGTATTCAGCAGTCGCCGAACCCTTAAACATAAATCCCCTTCTCGGCAGTATTGGATTGTCGAGAGATGAAAACTTCGCGTTCGCCTCAAGCCCAAAACTTTCGCTCTGGTCGATAGATGCCCCCGCAGAACCCGGCACTGTTCTACTCGTGAGAAACCCCAGATAGCCGTCGAGTTTGAAGGACAGCGGAAACTCCACGCCCAATTTATGCTCCCGCGAAAAATATGTGCTGTCGTGCTTTTCCCACAGCGAATAAAACTGCGGTGCTATGTTATATTTGAAAATAAAAGGCTCGCGGTAGAAGAACTCGATTTCTCTATCTCCTTCGGATGCATAAAGATAAAAAGATGCGCGTCTTCCTGTGCCAGATATGTTCTTTGCGGAAAACTCAAGATCACCCGAAAGTATGTCGTCAGCATATCCGATAATTCCCGATATAGATGTCGATGGCAAATCCTTCGCCTTCACGACGAGAGTCCACTTTCCTTCGGGGTCAAGCGCAGGATAAGGACTGCCATCGACCGAGACAATTCCCGACCGTCTCAAACGCTTCGTCCCCTCATCGATGTATTGCTGGCGATAGATTTCTTCGGGATGAAAGAGCATCAGATGTGCTATGACGGATTCCTTCGTCTTCCCATCCACTTCTGCGTGAATGCGGCTTAGCCTGACAAATTCCCCCTCATCGACGATGAATTTTAAAAACACACCGATTTCAGATGGGCTTTCGTAAACATCGACGGCAGTTGTGCAGGATGCGAAGGGATATCCCGAATTTTCCAGAAGCGATACGAAATCTTCCTGCTGCGAGAAAATTTTTTCACTTTTAACTGTATCTCCTGCAAATATTTTCTGCAATTTTTCGACATTCAAATTTCGGCAGGAATCTGAAACGATGATTTTTACAGATTCCACGATTGCGGCGCGCCCGGGCGATACGAAAATCGTGTCGTTTCGAGATGAATCGATTTTCGCTTCCCAGAAACCGTTTCTGTTCAACTCTGCAATAACAGAATCCGCAGAAAGATGAATATATTCATCGGGGACGCCGACGACGACGCATCTGCCCAACCCTGCGTAAAGGAATACCAGCATCAAATAAATGTGAAGGTAGAAAATTTTCAATTTCGCCCCGCCTTTAATGAGATTAAAATTAGACGAAAAATGCAAATGCGCAAAAGTTTATTCTGGAAACAAAAAAGCCTTTCCCTCTGGAAAGGTCTTTTTCATAAATTCCTATTTCTAATAGATGAAAGTTCGCGCGGAAAATGAAAAAATCATTTATCCGCTTCGGAAACGATTTTGTAGTGCCAATTTATCGGAATGCCCGCCTTCTTGACGACCGCCGATACAGAACAATACTTATCCTGCGAAAGTTTGATTGCCTTTTCGACTTTATCTTCGGGGATATCATCGCCGACGAATAGATATTCTATTAAAACTTCTGTCGGGATTTTTG
>JAGHAI010000157.1 GCA_021161555.1 bacterium | reverse complement strand
TGATACAATAGCACCTGAAGTTGAATTTTCCCTGCCCGGTGATGGCGCATATTTTTCCTGCGATTCGGGATTGATAATTTTAAAAATAACCGATGAAAGTCCAATCGATTTGATTTCCAGTTTTCTAACCGCCTGGATTAGAGGAATGCCGTATGTTCTTCCCGAAAGCACATCTTCATCTCTTGATTCTATGTATTATTTTGCGCTGCCTGTCAGCCTCAACGATGGCGATTCCGTTTATCTATCCTATGCCCCTATATGCGATATAGTCCACAATTGCAGAGATACTTCTTTCATATTCTACACCGACCTGACGCCGCCTGAAATTTCTCTAATATCTCCGCCTGAAGGAATTTTGCCCGCACCTGATTTTTCATTTATCGCCGCTGTGGTGGACACGCTATCCGGAATCTCTGAAGATTCTTCCACCGTCTCGATTTCCGTATATGGAACGGACAACTGGTATATTTTGCTAAATTTTTCGTCTCCATACATCGAATTTTCAGGGGAAACGATATCGGTCGAAATGTCTTCAATTGGCACATTTTCTGGTGGTGATACCGCAACTATATGCGTCAGCGCCGCAGATAATTCGGTCGGATGCGGTGCAAATAGAACTGATTCCTGCTATACTTATACTCTGCCATATACACCGCCTTCCATCGTTTTCGTATATCCCTTCGATGATGCAGTAGTCGGGAATTCCTGCGCAGATTCCCTGTCGTTCCACATAGACGATGTGGACAGCGTGATAGATGTCATCGTAATCGCCGAAGATGATACATTTCACACTGGCGATGCAGAATTATCCTTTGACGGAACATCGGTTCACCTGAACACATCGGGAGTATTCGGCGATGGCGCACATTCGCAGATAATAGTAATTGCGACTGATATTTACAATATCACGACGGTTGACACTTTTTATATCTGGACGGATTTTTCTTCGCCGTATGTCTTCGATATTTACCCGCCTGAAAGTTCGCTCATCGTAGATACTGTGGAAACCGTTTCAATCTGGCTTGCGGATGATTTTTCCGATATAGATTCCGCGAGTGTAACCCTCACAATCGACGGCGCACCGAAAACTTTTAAATACGACCCCGCAACCGGCGAGATGTCGTTTGAATATATTTTCAGAGGATATGCCGACACTTCCGATTCAGTATATCTTATGATTTGCATAACTGCGGACGATATGCCAGATATATGCAATAATGACCTCGACACCTGTTTTCAATATATGCTATACATCAACACTCAACTGCCGGTCGTCACTCCGCCGGCGGATATAATAACTGCCTGCGGCGACCAGAGTATTATCATAACATCGCAGTCGATATCTGGAATTGATTCGGCAGAGGTGACCCTTGAACTGCGTTCAACCATTTATGGTCTTCTGGACTTTATGGATTTAACCGACAGCAGGTTTAATATGGTCACGCATTCGCATTTCCCGTCCGGCGTTGACGATAGCCTGTTCTTCATCCCCGATGCAGGATATTACAACGATGCGGATACGATTTTGTGCATATTTGATTACAGTCTCATCGGTTCGGGAACGGAAAACAGGAGCTGGCTCTTCTACACGGATTTTTCGCCGCCATATTTCACCGCGCTCTATCCCGCCGATGGCTCAATTGTGATGGCAACGCCGGAAACTCTTCTGTTCACCCTTGGCGACCTCGTCTCCGGATTGTGGGAACCCGAATTCCAGTGCACAATTTATGTAAACGATGTACCTGCCGTCGTTCCATTTGGCGTTTTGAGAAGGGCGGGATATGACAGTTTCAAACTTCCACTTGAAGATGTGGGAATTTCCCTTTCAGGCTGTGATTCTGTTGTTCTCGCCATTCATATTCCCGACAGAGTTTCCGAAGAATTTTGCGGACCAAATGTCCTCGACACCGAATGGAATTTTTCACTCGACTGCACCGAGCCATTTTCGGAACTCATTCATCCTTCCATAGACGCTGTTGTTTCCTGCTCGCTTCAATCCCTGTCGTTTTACATCGCCTATGATGAGAATCTCGATTCCACATCGCTTATGTTGATAATTGATGGCGACACGGTTCATTATGGCGATATGAGATTTGTTTTCACCGCAGGGGACACTCTCACCTTCATTCCGACGGTTCCCTGGACAGATGGGGATACGATTTCGGGTATGCTTGCCCCGATGTATGATTTGGTGGGAAATTTCTGCGATGCTGTTTTATTCCGTTTTGTTGTCGATGTTTCCCCGCCTGAAATAGTTCCTGTATATCCTGTGGCGGGAGCGCTTATCACGGATTCTCTCGCACAAATCAGAGTTGTCATATATGATGAAACTGCGGGGCTATCGGACTACGGTTTTTCGGCTGATTTCGGTTCTTCCTTCACGACAGAAGTCGGCGATACATTTATATTCGACCCGATTTCAGCTGGTGCGATTATCGGACGGGAGGATACAGTTTGTATTACGGTATGGGCATCGGACAGCGCGACAGGATGTGGCAGTAATGCCGACACTGTAAATTATTGTTTCATCGTAGATGCTCTTGGTCCCCGTGTTATCGCCGTCGATTCTGTTCCAGAAAGATTTACATCCTGCGATGATAGAAACATAAAATTTTCTTTTGAAGATTTTCTGGGGCTGGATAGATATTTTGTAAAAATTTTCTCATCCCACGAAGGCGACACTCTCGATTTTCTCGCTCCACAGGTATATGTGGACGATTCGACAATTATCTATTCCCCCACTGTTCCATATTCAGATGGTGAAAATGTGTATATTGAAATAATTTCTGCCCCCGATATCGCCGGGAATGAGATGGTTTTGGAAAGTCTCGCAGTTTCGTTCACGGTTGACCTTTCTCCGCCGCACATTGATTTTGTAATGCCCGTATCGGGCGATACTCTTGGCACAGTTGTCCCCGATGTTGAATTTGTCGTGCTGGATGATGGCGCAGGAGTGTTCTGGGAAAGCTGTTCGCTTGCGATATTCAGAAATGCTTCCTGGGACACTGTGATTTTCTACGGCTATTCTGGTCTTTCTGTGTCGGGAGACACTCTTTTGTTCAGTTTCAGGGACGCGGGGATATTTCTCGACGGAGGTGATTCTGTCGTCGTGTGTCTTTCCGTTTCGGATGCTATTTTTGACACTGTCTTCGGCTGTCCGCCACATATTGTCGATAGTTGTGTGTATTTTTACATCGATGCAAGTCCGCCATCTATTGCGCCCGTTCGTCCTGGAGATGGCGCCATCACATCCTGTATTGACCAGGCGATAGCGTTTACAGTTACCGATAGCGAAGGCGTGGATTGGGACACGCTGGTATTTGTGGTGGGTGCCGAAACTCTAAATCTCGCCAGCGATGGTGTATCGCACATCCCTGCCACAGATTCGGTTATATATTATCTTCCAGGAACACCACTATACGATGATACTGTGAATGTATGGGTAATTTATGCGCGGGATTCGCTGGGGAACGAACTGGAGATGCCCGTTCACTGGCAGTTTTACATAGATACTATTCCGCCGACGATGATTTATCAGCATCCTCCTGCGAACAGTTATACCGATGAAACATCGCCGATAATTGCCGCCACTTTTGTGGACGAAATAACGGACATCGTGTTTTCCGATTCTTTTTCCGTCGATGGAGTCTGGCAGAACTCGGCGCCTTATTTCATAATAGATTCACTGGGATATTCCATAGCGGAAAGCCTTGCCGATGGAATGCACACAATTTGCATAGAAGTTCACGACCAGCCCGATTTCTGCCAACCTAACAGCATAATATACTGCTGGGATTTCTGGATTGACACATCGCCGCCTGATTTGACAGTTCTGCCCGATACAGTTCTCACCGTTGCCTGTGATACCTTTTCGTTCAATTTCAATGCCTACGATATGGACAGTGTTATTTTTGTAAATGTGGAGAGCAACGCGGATGTTGAAGATACATTCTGGGCAGTTGACAGCACTGCAATTGGTGGTTTTGTTATCGTAGATGCTCCTGCTGAAGATGGGACTGTGTTTGTCATCATCACCGTTGCGGATACGCTGGGCAATGATACGGAAGACACCGTATTTGTATTTTTCGATAGAACTCCGCCAGATGTCTCCTTTCTATCTCCTTCGGACGGGGAAACTCTTGTGGTCAGAAATCCGTGGATAATCGTCTCCGCCGAGGATACTTTGAGCGGGGTTAATCCAGAGAACACATACATTTCCGTCAATGGAATGGCTTTTTATTACAATACTGGCGATGTGGTATGGAACGGAGACGATTTTGCCCTTGATTTATCTTCGGTGGGCTATCTACTGCCCGAACGGGGCTTTAGCACCATAGTTATCGGCGGAATTGCCGATTCAGTGGATACTGAAACGGGTTGCGGTCCTAATGTTGCCGCAGAAGAGACGATATCGGTATTCATCGCCGACGACGATACACTGCCGCCTGAATTTTCGTCGCCCGATGTGGATTGGGGCTGGTGTGGGGGACAGGTTTTGCCGCAGTGGACAATTTTCGACAGTTCCGGTGTGGATTCTGCATTCGTTATTATTGCTCACGACACTGCATTTTCCGATGGCGAAATTGTCAATATGGTCAATCTGGGAGAAAATATATGGACACTCGATACTGCGATAACCCTCGATAGCGATACAATCTGGATTAGAGTTTGCGCCGTCGATGCTGACAGCGAATCAGGATTTGGTGATGATACTACCTGGGGATGTTCACAGGTATTTTATATAATATGTGAAGAGCCCTATCTGAATGTTCTCAACGATACGATTGACTTTGGAAAGGTTTGTCTCGATGAAATTGTCATAGATTCTTTCGCCGTTGAAAATCCAACCGGTGTGGATGTCGATTTCTATCTCACGCTGACGAATGACGAAGATTTCACAATTGAAGATAGCGCCTTTACAATTTCTGCTGGAGAGACGATATGGGTCGTCGTAAATTTCTCTCCACGCGAAGAGAGAGAATATTCCGAAACGACCGCTGTGATGATAGACGGTTTGCCCGCTTACTTCGTTATTTTGCTGGGCGAAGGTAAGTTATGCCCGATTGGGTTTTCCGCAGAGCCTCTCACAATTACTCCCAATGGCGATGGCTACTATGATGGAACAATTTTCACTTTTCTACTGCGAGGGGATAATCGGGTCGAAATATATAGCAAGACATTTTTTAAGGTGAGAACTCTACGAACTGACGATATCCGCGCCATCTGGGATGGAAGAGATGACAGCGGGGTTTTATGCCCGGGTGGAGCGTATCTTTTTGTGGCATACGAGAGTGATGAAATGGTCGGCAAGGGGGTTATCATCATAGCACGCTGATGTTTTTGTTAATAAATATTATAGTATGTTATCTAATGAATTAATATTTGTAATTGAATGTAATACATTAAATATATAAATTTAATCTATTAAATTACAAGGAGTTATATAT
>JAGHAI010000152.1 GCA_021161555.1 bacterium | reverse complement strand
GGGGAACGAAAACACCCTATGAAATATTCTCTAATATGGTAAAAAGGAAGATGAAAAAACCGATATTAGGCAAAACGAAGTAGATTTGAGGTAAAAAATCAAAAAATGGTGATACATATCATTATTATTCAATAAGTTAGAAATTTCGCAGAAGACTTTAAGATTATTCTGTGAAGAGAGGGAAGTCAGGACAGCAGAAAATGTAAATTAAAGATAACACAGGGTTATTCTGCTGGGAAGAAATGGTGATTTTTAGATGGGGGTGTAATATGCGCGGTTTAAAAATTTTAATATTGGTGTCTATGGCATTTTTGTTAGCCTCTGGCGGAGAATACGAAGGGACGAGATATTCTGCCTGGAAGCGCTCGCTTCATCCTTCCGGGGGGAGAGAAAGTGGCAGAAAGCTTCTATTCATCCACAATGACTATATCGGCGTTCAGGTTAATGAAAATACTACCGATGTCGATTATGGCAGGTTTAACATCGGCACATATCCCGATGGAGAGTGCCTGACATATTTATATCCGGTTTCACCGTGGTCTTCACATGTCATTGTGCGCGTCGATGGGGAATCCTATAAGGCACCTGGTGGCGGACCTTCCTGCACATCTATGAATCCGCTTTCTCCTGGTATGGTGGAAATGACCTGGCCCACAAATACTGACTCGAACTATTTTTACGGCGGATATGAAATTCCAGGAATGGATGTTGATGTGTATCAGTGGCTTCAGCCTGTATATCTCGAATATCCAACCTACACAACAGGGACAATTTTCATAAAATACATCATCATAAACAATGACGCCACCTGCCACAATATCGGTGTTCTCCTCCAGCTTGATACGGACATTGCCGGAAATGATGCCGCTGAACTTTCCACGATTCTCGGATATTCCGGCATTGAAGAGGATTTCTGGAATATAGATACTCTGCCATTCCCTTGTTATTGGTATGCTTATGAGGACATCACAGACCCTGATGCTCTTGTTGCACTGGGTATTATGTGTGGTTTTGATGCCGTTCCACCAAGCCGTTTTGCCGTTGGTTCCTGGCCTACTTTCTATCACATAGATTGGGACCTGGCGCCTTCTCATTCCCCCTACGATGACTCATCGGTGCTTATCTGGTGGTATCCCGAAGAAGTTTGCCCGGGAGAAACACTTATCGTGGCAACATATTTCGGACTTGGAGAACCATTGTCGGGGGAATTGCTGATAAACATACCTGTTTTCCCGTCCATTGAAAATTGCGAATATACTGAAAATCCATTTGAACTTCTCGCGACATTCACGAACGGCACTGGCGTCGCTCTGAGCGACCCGATGGCGACGATAATTCTTCCAGAAGGACTTTCAGTTGATACGGGATATTCTCCTACCGAACCTTTCACCACGACACTGCTTTCGCCTGGCGAAGTTGGAAATGCGAGCTGGCACATAAGAATTGACACCGAACATCCGCCAATAGAACACGATTCCATCTGTGTATATGTTACTTCCGTTTCGATTGATACTGTTTTCAGTGCCTGCCGTGAATTCTGGCTTCCTGAAATTATTGCGCCTTATGGTGAAATTGGAACGCCATTTGATGATGCAGTCATTTCCTGTCCCGACCTGCAGCTGACGATGTATTTTGACTCGCCGAACGAACTTGATTCATTTCTTTTCGCCGTCGATGGCGATACTTTTGACCTTTCCGATTCCCGCATTGCTCTGGTTGGGGACAGTCTTATTTTCACCCCTGCGGAAGACTGGGTAAATGGTAGTTATCACAGCTGGGGAATAGTTTATGCGCGGGATACGATAGGCTGCGACCTCGAAGATGTGTTCGGCACTTTCTTCGTTGACCTTGCTCCGCCTGTCGTGTCGGATGAATATCCGACGGATGGTGCAGTTCTTGGAACGACGGATTTCGGCTACATAACAGTTCACATTGTCGATGGCGAGCGAGATGTCGAGCCGGCTTCAATTGTGTTCGATGTGGACGGGACGGAATACACCATAGATGATGACTGTCTCACATTTTCTGACGGCGTTCTTGCGTTTTTTCCCGATGTGGCTGAAATTCCCCTGGAAGACGGCGATACTATTTGCTGTTCTGTTGTCGATGTTGCGGACACCGACCCCGACTACTGCGATGCAAATCACATCGAAGAGACATACGATTGGTGCTTCACCATAAATATAGTGGATGTCTGGCTTTGCGACACCACAGGATGCCCTGGCGATGTTATCGATATTCCCGTGACCATCGAAGATGTCACGGGAATGGGCATCACATCGTTCGACATTTCTGTCGGTTATTTTCCCTCTGTCCTCACGCCTGTCGATATTATCGAGGATGGTTCGCTCACATCGGGCTGGGGCGACCTCGATATGTCATTGCCGGAATATGGCATTGTGGAAGTGTCCGGCAGCGGAAGTGAACTTGTTGGACAGGGGGTTTTGTTCTACATCAGTTGCCTGGTCGGTTCTCATCTCGGTGCATATTCAACGCTTACCTTTGAAGATGCCTCTTTTAACGATGGTGCGCTTATGGCGAATACTGAAGATGGCTTTTTCACATCCTGCTGGGAAGCGACCGAATGGACTGGCACGATGTATTTCTGGACGAAGAACCTTCCTATGAGTTCGCTCACATTTGGAGCTGCGGAAGGAGCGACCGATGGATACGATTCCACGATAGATTTGATAGGTCTGCCGCCTTCCCCTGGCGACCTGAATGTCTGGTTTCCAATCGATGACCCTGAACATCCCGCTGTCGATAGGCTCGAGCGCGATTTCCGCAGTGCAGACGACACCGCAATTACCTGGATTGCATACGCTACATATCCGGGGGATACTGTGTTTGTTTACTGGAATCCAACGGGTCTGCCCGATGGAATGCTTACACTGACATACACGACGACATCCGGCAATATAACTCTCGATATGCACAGCGATACGACCTTCTGGTTCCTTGATTCCGTTCAGATAACGATAGATTTTCTGCGGACTTCACTTCACAGGGATACGCTGTATGTCTGTCCTGGGTGGAATATGTTGAGTCTTCCAATTCTGCCCACCGATGATATGCTGATAAGGGAAATCATTCCTGGTGCGCTAACGGATGGCTATTGGTATAATCCTCTTCATTTTGTTTATGATATTTTGCCCGGACCATCGGTTGGCAAGGCTTTCTGGGTGTTCACACTTGATTCCTGCGCGGTGAATATGGCTGGTATGGATGTTCCATCGGTTGATGTTCATCTATGGCCTGGGTGGAATATGGTCGGCACGCCCGCAAACGATGACGGATTTTTCCTGGTTGACTCGCTGTCCACCGTTCCTGATGGCGCAATACTTGCGGATAATATATACTGGTATGACGCCTGTGGGGTGGATGAATATGCTTTTGCAGGCGATACTCTCTTTGTCGGGCGTGGATACTGGATTTTTGCGACATCTGAATGTATGTTGTCCTTCGGCGGTGGCGATGTTTTGATGAGAAAAAAGTACAGTGAGCCGAAAAATCTGTTTAATATTTATGCTGATGGAAAACTCATTACGATTGCGCTCGATGAAAATGCTTCGTATGGGATTGATGAGATGGACAGAATAATTCCGCCTCAACCGCCTGATGTGGAAAAAAGTCAACCTGCATTTGTATGCGAAAACTATCGTCTTGAAAGGGATGCGAAACCGGATGGAGATTTTATCGTAAATCTTTCCCCGGGAACAAGGCTTGAATGGGATAAAAGTGCAATTCCACAGGGTTATTCCTTTGTTCTCATCGACGGTGATGTGTCTGCAGATATGTCGGAAATGACGGGTTATGTGGCAAAAAACGAATTTTTAAAAATTTCGGTTTCTCATCTGCCCAAAGTTGCTTCTCTTCTTCCAAACAAGCCGAATCCGTTCAATGCAACTACGGAGATACAGTTTTACTTACCAGGTTCGCAGAAAGTTGATGTAGATATTTATGACATATCTGGCACATTGGTAAAAAGATTGTTTTCAGGCGAAGGAATTCCAGGGCTGAACAGACTTGTGTGGGATGGAAACGATGATAATGGCGCTGCGGTGTCTTCGGGTGTCTATTTTGTGGTTTTGCGAATGCAGGAAAATATGTTTAAGCGGAAAATTACACTTATTAAATGACGAAAATCATCGGAATAAACTGAGCGCAGAAGGGAATTTTATGAGGCACTGTGTTCTTAAAAACAGCAGGATTATTTTATCTTTTTTGATTCTTATTGTGTTCTTTTCGGATGGCTATGCCGCCTCGATGGAGAAGATACGGCACTGGTTTCTGCTTGCTTCCGCTGGTGATGTGAGACTTTATAAGAAAGGGGAGAAGGCGCGCAAAAAACTTGCCAGGTGCGGCGAAAAGGCAGTTCCATTTTTGATTTCGCAGCTTGGGCGAAAGAACATTCGTAAGGTTCGCGAGGCAGAGCGCGCCCTTCGTGCCATCGGGGACGATGCTGTGCCGTATTTGATAATGGCTCTCGCCGATACTAATAAGGGTATTGCCTCGTTGTCCGCGAGAATTCTCGGCAGCACGCACAACAGGGATGCAGTCCCGCCGCTGATGGTCGCCGCAAGATATGGCTATCCAGGTCTTCGCGCATCGGCGTGCTATGCTCTCGGAAGGTTGGGAGATACCGCTGCCGTGCCGATTTTAATAGATGCACTCACGGATACGATTGCATCCGTTCGAAGACTTGCGGCTCTTTCCCTGGGAAGATTGAAGGACGAACGCGCAATAGAACCGCTGTTCTCCCTGTTGTCCGATTCTTCTTATGCCGTCAGATACACGGCGCAGAATGCAATATCGAAAATTGATTCTAAAAAAGCGCTTGAAATTGCCCTTGCGAAGGTCGACTCGGCGGAAACACCTGAAAAATATCACCTTATAGTATTGCTCGGTGCTCTGAAGGACGAAGATGCACTGCCGACGCTTGAAAAGTTTCTGCAGGACACGAGTCCTCAAATAAGAGGGTTCGCCTGCGAAGCGCTCGGATATTTTCGTGGAAACTGGCGTGTGGCGAATATGTTGAAGCATTCTCTGTGGGATAATTCGCCTTTTGTGAAGATGAAGGCTGAAAATTCCCTCGATAGATTGAAGAAAAAATCCGCGTAATTGTCGGTTTAATTAGTCATTGGAGGGGGAATTGTGAAATTTTTAAAATATTGTTCTTTATTCCTGATAATCACGGCTGTGAAGATACTGTTTTAATAGCCATTTGCGACTGAGGATGTTCGTCAAGCCTGCTTTATTGAAGATATTTGATATGAGAAATTGCCCTGTCTTCGAGGATGAAATCGGTCCAATTGCGCAGCCCGAAGATTTTGACATCAGAAAGTGGAATGGCACAGATAGTTCGGGAAAGCCTTTGAAATCGGGGATTTATTTGTATATTATCTTCAGCGAAGATGGTGAGGTATTGTGCGAAGGAACGGTTGTTCTCGTCAGGTAATTCTGCCATAACGGCAATATTTTTCGTAGTCAATTTGGGCGTAATTTAAAAAATTTCTCCGCAGAGAAGTTAAGGATGAAGAAAATCGGGTTCGTTCTCATAATATTTTTTTTATGTTCCGCACTTTTCGGAAAAAATTTTGTGATTCGCATAGACCCACTGCGCAGGGCAAGATTTTCGGAACATAGTGTTGAATTGGAGGGGTGTGGTATTGCTCTTGTCCTTTCGGGTGGTGGTTCTCGTGGACTGGCTCAAATTGGTGTTCTTCAGGTTCTCGACAGCATTGGCGTTCATCCCGATATCGTAATCGGGACGAGTATCGGTGCAATTGTCGGTGGGCTATATGCGGCGGGATATTCTCCGTCCGAACTGGAAAGCCTTGCGACATCGCTCGATTTGGGCTCGTTTTTGAGCGATGCTTCAAAGAGAACATCTATTTTTTTGACACAGCGGGAAAGCGCGGAACAATATTTTTTGACGATAAGACTGAAGAACTGGAAGCCATACATTCCTTCGGGCTATCTTTCTGCGCAGCGCCTTTTAGACCTGCTTTCGGAGTTCACCGCATCGGCGAATGTGCTTGCCGATAAGGATTTCGACAACCTTCCAATACCATTCCGCAGTGTGATAACTGACATAGCGACGGGGAATGCTGTTGTTTTGAGCGATGGAAATCTCGGCGAAGCGATGAGAGCATCGATTGGCGTCCCGCTGATATTTCAGCCATTTCCTGTAAACGGGCATCTTGCCGTGGATGGCGGTTTGAAGATGCCAGTTCCTGTGGAAGTGGCGAGAGAATTGGGCTGCAAGAAGATAATCGCCGTCAACACCACGGCAGACCTCATTGTGGAAACTGATTTGACAGACCCGTCCGCTCTCGCAGAACAGGCGACGACAATTATGCAAAGAGATATAATCGAAAGTGAAAAGAATATTGCGGATGTGTGGATAGAGCCAGATTTGAAAGATAGGCGTTCCACAGATTTTGGCGATGCGGAAGAAATCATTTCTCGCGGGCGAAAGGCTGCGGAAAAGATGATTCCCGAAATCGAACTGGCGGTGAACGATGTTTCAGCAGGGGAAATCGTAATCGATTCGGTATGCAATATGCTTCCCTGTATTCCCGATTCTTTTTCGGAGCCTCTGCCAGGTATATATACGAGAGATTCTATAATTGCGATAGCGCAAAACCTTGCAAATTCTGGTTGGTTCAGCGAAGTTGTGTGTTCGCTGTCGTCTGGTTCGCCGAATGTTATGCACATAAAGGGAAAAATTTTTCCAAAAATATGCAATGTGGTGATTTCTCCAGAAAGTGAAGTTTGCGAAGATGTTTTGAAAAAATTTCGCCATCGGGATTTTTGCGATGTGGATTTTCCGAGTATAGTTTTCTATCTCGATTCGGTTCCGATTGCGTTGCACAGACGAGGATTTACGCTGGCGAGGTGGGACACAATCTATCTTTCCGGCGATACGCTGTTCGCGAAACTTAATCCCTGCAGGATAGAAAAAGTTTTCTTTTCGGGGAATGAGCAAACCCACCATTGGGTTCTGGCAAGTCATTTTGGCGTCGAAGCGGGAGAAATGTTCAATCAAAATCGCGTTCAGAGTGGCATTTCTTCCCTCTATTCCACCGGTCTTTTCCAGTGGGTCAACTATGACCTCGCGCCGGGAGATAGCGGTGGAGTGGTTCTCACCGTGAGGGTTCAGGAGAAGCCGAACATCGCCATTCGGTTCGGCATAAGATACGACCAGAAGAACCGCAGCGAAGGAGCGGTCGGCATTTTCGACGACAATCTATTTGGAACTGCGCTTCGCATCGGTCTGGAAGGATATGGTGGGGAACGAAGGCAGGACGCTTCTATTTCCATCGGTGCGGATAGAATATGGAAGACTATGCTCACATCTCAATTTTATGCGCTCTATCATCGTGAGAAATACGACCACTTTCACAATTTTGAGATAACGAACAGCGATTGGGTTGAGCAGTATGGCGGCAGAGTTGCGTTTGGACATCAGTTGCGCAAACTGGGAACATTGCTGGGCGAAATTGAGACGCAGAGAATCAGAGTTGCTTCGGTGAATGAGGACAATGTTGAGCATTACATAGTTCACAAGTTGCGGCTTCATTCCGTCGTCGATTCTTACGATAAAAAGCAATTTCCCACGAAGGGTAATTTTTATCAACTTTCGTTTGAGACCAGTCAGGACATACTGGGCGGGCAGACATCGTTCACGAAATTTTTTGCGCGGCTCGGGATGTATCAGACGATAAGCTGGTTCACGCTGAACGAGTGGATAATTGGCGGGCATATTGCAGGCACGCCGCCATTTTTTGAAAAATTTTCAATTGGCGAAAAGCATCACATCTGGGGCTTTCGCGGGGATGAACTTCTCGGAGATGACATCTTGAATGCCGGGATAAACATCCGCATCAATTTTACAGGGCGAATGAAGAGATTGTATTTTCTTTCCGGCGGAGCGATGGGCAATCTGTGGTCGAAGGATATGCCGCCGGAGGCATCCAAGACGATATGGTGCAGCGGTGCAGGGATTGGACTGGAAACCATTATTGGACCATTGTTTATTACTTATGGAGTATCTAATATGAAAACGAGGTATTTTAATCTGCGCTGGGGATACGAATTTAAGTGATGTATGGAAACATTGTACGAACGATGCTTGATGTGTTATCGGGAAAAATCCAGCGTTTTTAAAAAATCTTCCACGCTGTTGAGAGGTATCTGCACATCCTTATCCGAGATGGCGTTCTGCGGGTCGGGATGGACTTCCATATAAATTCCATCGGCGTCGAGTGCAAAAGCCACTTTTGCAAAGGGAAGGGAAAATCTTCTGTTTCCGCTGGTCTTTCCACCGCCGGCGCCGGGCTGTTGACAGAGATGCGTGGCATCCACAAGCACGGGATATCCAGAATCCTTCATTATCACGATGCTTCGCGGGTCGAACACGATATCGTGATAGCCAAACGATGAACCGCGCTCGGTGAGAATTATCTTATCGTTGCCGGTAGAAAGCGCCTTCTGTGCAATGTATTGCATATCCTGCGGCGCAAGGAACTGCCCTTTCTTTATGTTTATCGCCTTTCCTGTGGATGCCGCCGAAACGACGAGGTCTGTCTGGCGACAAAGAAATGCGGGAATTTGCAAGATATCGGCAACGGATGCAGCAGCTTCAACCTGATATGTCTCGTGAACATCGGTCAGAACAGGCACACCAACCTTTTCCCTGACGGAACGAAGAACGAGCAGCCCTTTTGGAAATCCCAGCCCGCGACCTGATTCTATAGAAAGACGATTTGCCTTGTCGTAGGACGCCTTGAACACAAACGGGATGTTCAACTTATCGGTGATTTCCGCCAGCGTCTGTGCGGTTTTCATTGCCATATCTTCCGATTCAATGGCGCAGGGACCTGCAACCAGAACTCTCCTTGCCCCGCCAAATTCGACATCATCTATTTTCACTTTTTTCATCGCTATCTCCTGCTATCATCTGTAAAAAATATCTCGCCTTTACATACTGCGGATTTATCTGAATGGATTTTATCGCATATTTCCTCGCGTTTTCGATGTCGCCGAGTGCCGCATAAACTTTCGCAAGGTGAAATAATATTTCCGAATCGTCGCCGAATAGTTCTTCTGCCTTCTTCAGGTAAGACAACGCCTTTTTAATTTTTCCTTCCCTGTAAAAAGCCCATCCGTAGCTATCGATATATGCGGGATTGTCGGGTTCTGCTGTGAGTGCTTTTTGTATCAATTGCTTGCCGTATTCAATCCTGACGCTGTCGTCAACGAGGATGTAGCCAAGATAATTTTGAATTGTGGGGTCGTCGGGATTCAGCTGGTTTATTTTTTCGAACAATGCGATTGATTCGGAGCGGTAGCCCGCTCTTTCTCTGGTATCAGCGAGAGAGAACAGCGTCTGCACATCGTCGGGATTGAATTTCAGTGCTTCACTGAACCAGTGCGTCG
This sequence comes from bacterium, assembly GCA_021161555.1. Lineage (GTDB taxonomy): Bacteria > UBP14 > UBA6098 > B30-G16 > B30-G16 > JAGHAI01. The sequence continues at coordinate 23,296 of JAGHAI010000152.1, read as the reverse complement.
CGAGATTCCACATACCCACGCCCCGTAGTGCGACGCCGCCCCAATACCACAGAACAGCGCTGTCAGGAAATTGCGATGATGCATCTTTCAGCGTAATGAGAAGACTTTCGGGCTCGTCCATTCTCGCCCAGACAAGCGCGAGGTCAGTCCACAGGTCGGGAGATGGATTTTTTTCTATTGCTATTTTGTACATCACCGCCGCCGATTCTGGACACCACAGTTCATCGTAGCACTTGCCGATGAAATAGAGATAATTCGGCTCGGATGTATCCGTGATTTCTACGAGATGCTGGAATGTATTCAGTGCTTCACCGTAGTTTCCCTGAACATAGGCAGCAGAAGCGTATCCTTCCAGTGCTTCGATTTCTCCGTCGGGAAAGCGCGCTATGAATCTGCTCACCACCGATCTTGCATCCCGCAGGCTATCGAACATAAGTGCCCGCTCCATATACTGCTCGAAGACCGACCTGTCATCTGGAAAGAGGTGGACATATCTGTCGAGAACTTTCATCGCATCGCGGAATTTCCCGATTTTTATGTAAATGTTCGCCAGTTGAATGTATGCCTGGTCATCCTGAGGATTTAGTTCGAGCGCTTTTTTCGTCGGCTCGAGTGCTCTTTCCACTTCCCCTATGGATATGTAGATTTTCCCCAGTGCAGCCCACAGTGTGGATGAATGAGGATGTTCCTTCAGCGCATTTCTGCACATAGAAATGGCGGTGCTATATTGTTCGTTATCCACAAAGCACCACACTATTTGAAGATATTCGTCCTGTGTTGGAAAATATGCCCTTTGTGCGTATTTTCTCGAAAGTTTGCAGTTTTTCATACCTGCCGCTGCGAGCGCCGCAATTCGATATAGTTCGCCATCATCGTCGATGTATGTCATCGCTTCCTGTGCCTTCAACAGCGACTGGCTATAATTTCCCATATCGAGATACACTTCCGCTATCGATTTTTTCAACTGCGCGTCCATAGGGTCGTATGTCTCCGCGAGGATGAATTCCATAAGTGCCGCTCGTGGGTCGAAAAGAAGATACCAGTCCACAACTCCATTGCAGAAATGTTCCAGTTCGGAATAGCCTTTTCGCTCTTCCGTGTGGACAGAACGAGCGCACAAAAGCACCAAAAAAATCGCCAGCAGGATTGCTATTATTATGCGAACTAAAATTTTCATATAGCCTGTTTTATTCTATCAAGGTTTTCCTATAATTATTGCGTCAGCAATAGAAAGAATTTCATAATCATCCACAGCAACAGCGCCCCGCAGGCTGCAAAGATAATCCAGAAAGTCCCCTTTGGATATCGGGAGCGGTCGACGCGCCCCAATCTGACCAGTTTCTTTTCGTCTTCGTCCTCTGCATTTGCGGAAATTTTCACCTTTCTCCTTCCATATATTCTCATAAAATTTCCTCCGCTATGCGAAAAATAAGTGAAAAGTCATCACAGCAGGATATATGATAATCCATAAGATGTTGAATCCTGAAAGAGCGCCGAGGAAAATCACGGCGAACAAAATCGGCGGACCAATTCGTTCCATCGTGAAGATTGTTGATTCTCGCATATTTGCCAGATTGAAGAGAACTTTTGAGCCATCGAGCGGCGGAATGGGAATGAGATTGAACACCATAAGAATTACATTTATGTCCATCGTGTATAAGAACATCAGCCACAGATATGAGTGATACTGCCCGAGCATAGTGAGGATCTTTAAAATAATTCCCGATGCGAGTGCTGCGAAAAAATTTGCAGCAGGTCCAGCGATGGAAACCAGAACGATGTCTCTTCTCGGATTTTTGAAAAAATATGGGTTTATCGGCACTGGTTTTGCCCAGCCGATGTGAAATAAAAATATCGCGATGGTTCCCATAACATCGAGATGTGAAATGGGATTGAGCGTGAGCCTTCCCGCTCTTTTTGGCGTCGGGTCTCCCAGAGCATAGGCAACTCGACCGTGTGAATATTCGTGGACGGTCAAAGCCAGAAGAAGACCCGGAACCCATAATATTAAATTAGATATATCGAACATTTTTCCTGAAAATAATTGCATAGAAATCTACTCATATCAGGAGGTTCTGTCAAGATATTCGGAAATCTTTGTATTTTTAAAATTTCTTGCGATATTATATATACACAGTTTTTTTCCGATGAATTTGACAGGAGGCAATAATGAAAGTTCCAATGCTCGACCTGAAGGCTCAACTCGAAACTATTCGAGAGGATTTGAAGAGCGCGATAGACGATGTAATAGAATCGACGAGATACATCGGCGGACCGATGGTGGAAAGATGTGAAGAGGAAATAGCAAAATATGTCGGAACGAAATATGCCGTGGGGGTGTCTTCAGGGACTGATGCACTTCTGGTTTCGTTGATGGCTCTCAATATTGGATATGGCGACATCGTTATAACGACGGACTACTCGTTCTTCGCCACCGCAGGAGTTATATCCCGCGCTGGGGCAAAGCCTGTATTCGTCGATATAGACCCCGATACATATAATATTTCTCCCGAACATCTGGAAAACTGGTTTTCCAGAAATAAAGACGACATAAAGAAGGTGAAGGCAATTATACCCGTTCATCTTTACGGGCAGTGTGCTGATATGGATTCTATTTTATCGATAGCGGAACGATATGAAATTCCGGTTATTGAAGATTCTGCGCAGGCGATTGGGGCAAAATATCCTTCGAAGGATGGTGTGAAAAAGGCCGGTCAAATGGGGCTTCTGGGATGTTTTTCGTTTTTCCCGTCGAAAAATCTTGGAGCAATCGGCGATGGCGGTGTGGTCGTAACTGATGATGAAGAACTGTATCAGAGGATAAAATCGCTGCGAAATCACGGCGAGGAAGTGCGGTATTTTCATTCCTTCGTCGGCGGCAATTTTAGACTTGATGCAATACAGGCGGCGGCAATTCTGGTTAAAATACCTCATCTTGAAAGATGGCACGAAATGAGAAGAGAAAATGCCAAATATTACGATATGAATTTGAAAATCGATGGAGTGAAAACCCCCTATCCAAAATACGGCAGGGATTTTCACATCTACAATCAGTATGTGATTTCGGTGAGGGATAGAAGAGATGAACTGCTCGACTTTTTGAATGAAAATGAAATTGGGTGCAAAGTATATTACCCTGTTCCCTTCCACAGGCAGAAATGCTTTTCACATCTTGCATACAGCGACAGCGAGTTTCCAAACAGCGTCTATGCGTCCCAACATACCATTGCCATTCCAGTTTATCCCGAATTGACGAGACAGATGCAGGACTATGTTAAAGAAAAAATCGGGGAATTTTTCACTTAAGGTGCATCGGTGTATTAAAAAATCACACCAGTATTGTATGGTGCAAGAAACAAAATATTTGGAAGTTATCTATTCCCCTCGTGAATAAACTAAGCATCTTTTTGTTTATTCGTAGTATTCAGGCGGAAGTTCTTCGGCTGTGACAATTACGATGATATTATCGTCGTCGTAGTGATTTGGTCCTCTACCATTGGGACCGAAGGAAATCACAGCGGCAACCCATTTCCTCTCATCTCGCAGATAATAGTCGGAATCCCAGGCATATTTATTTCCCCAGGGGTCAAGTGGAACCTTGTTGATGTAAGGTCCGTTCCATTCGGGAAAAGGATTATCGGGGTCATCGTGAACTAACCCCGCTCTCCCGCTGTTCAAATCCCAGACTTCATTATGCGCCCAGTAGCAGACGAAACCAGCAGGGGTATGCCCGGGATATTCACCTGTTTCGGAACCCATCGTGTCGATTGCCTTTGCAATTCTGTTGCACCACAGCGTCGCTTCCGCAATTTTGAACTTTTGCGTGGCGATTCGATAGCGCGCAACAGCGAGCGAGGCAAGAACTCCAACTATAACAACCACCACCATAAGTTCCACGAGGGTGAAACCATTTTTATTCCTATGCCGATTTACATATACCATCTCGATTAAAATACAGCAATTTTTATGCCAAAAATCAACCTTTTTGTTATCGGCGATGTGGTAAATTTTTCTATAAATATACCTTTGCAATTTGCAAAATACGGCAATGTCTCACATAATCGGCAGTTCGATGATGATGCGAGTTCCACTGCCAACTCTGCTCTGAACCCTGATTTTTCCGCTGTGCAGCTCTACGATTTTTTTCACAACCGCCATTCCAATCCCAACTCCGCCGCGCTTTGTGGAAAAATAGGGTTTGAATATTTTATCGAGCATTTCCGGCGGAATTCCTGTGCCTTTGTCGGAAACGGCAATTGATACACCGCCTTTAATTCGCGCTGTCTCTATGTGGATTATTCCCCCTTCGGGCGATGCATCTATTGCGTTCTTCAATATGTTGTGCATAACTTCCGCCACCATATCGGGGTCTGCCTTTATTTTCGGCAGGTTATCGGCGAGATGAACCTCTATGTCGATATTTTCACTGCGCGCTCTAACGATGTCAACAATGCGGATTATTTCCGCATTCAGGTCTATTTTCTTGAATTTTGGCGTCGGCAGGCGCGAATAATCCAGAAAAGTTTTCAAAATCCCATCGAGGCGGAGAAGTTCATCTTCCATTCGGGCAAGCCTTTTCTTATATCGTTCATCATCGCCGAGTTCTTCCTGAATGAGCTGCAGGTTCATTCTTATGGTGTTTAAGGGATTTCTTATTTCGTGAGCCAGCGAGCGGGCAAGTTCTGATATATCTTCGCCGCCATATTTCACCAATATCTTTCTTCGCCGAAACAGGAAAAACCCCAGAAGAACACCGAGGAGAAAAGATATTACCAGAATTATAAGCATAATTCATCATTGGTCATCGTAATTAACTTACGACCGGGTATATAATTAAAATCATTTTTGTTCTTTTGCGATTTCCTCCACAGCAGCTATAGCATATTCTGCGTCCTCTTTTGTGTTGAAAGCGCCGAATGAAAGTCTTGCCGTGCCATCGGGTGCGCCGAGGTCTTGATGAATATGCGGCGCACAGTGCAGACCCGCTCGAATCGCAATCTTATATCTATTCCACAGAAGCTGTGCAATTTTTTGTGGTTTTATGTCATCGATGGTGAAAGGTATGGTCGAGGAACGGTCAACATCGTCATCGGGACCGAAGAGATTTACTCCGTCGATTTTCTTCAATCCATCGAGGACGATGCGGAGCAATTCCTTTTTATGAAGATGAATGCTTTCAACGCCCTTTTCGAGCAACCATCTTACTCCTTCGCCAAGGGCGACGATGCCTGGTGTGTTCGGCGTGCCCGCTTCATATTTGTCGGGAATCAGGTCGGGCATATCGGGTAATTCTGAATATCCACCTGTGCCGCCCCAGATGAGAGGTTTGATGTGCTTTTCCGCTCTGTCTCCTATGTAGAGACCACCCGTGCCGGGCACTCCATACAGTGATTTGTGTCCTGTGAAGGCGAGCAGGTCGATGAAGTCTTCCTCAACATTGACGGGATATGAACCGGCAAGTTGCGCGCCATCTACGAGATATAGAATGTCGCGCTCCCTGCAAAATTTCCCAATTTCCCAGAACGGAACAACCACTCCCGTGACATTCGCCATACCTGTGGTGATGACAAGTTTTACTTTATTGCTGGATATGAGCTCAAATAGATGCTCGATGTCAAGTCTTCCCCTGTCGGTCAGTTTTGCCCAGTGTATTTTTATTTTACCTTCTCGTTCCAGTTGCATAAGTGGACGGATGACGGCGTTGTGTTCCATTCTTGTGGTGACGACGCTGTCCCCATCGGACAGAATCCCGAAGATGGCGAGATTGAGCGCTTCTGTGGCGTTTTTGGTAAAAATTATTCTCTCGGGATTTGACGAACCGAAGAGTTTTGATATGTTCATCCGCGTTTCAAAGACTTTTCTTCCGGCGATGATTGCGGTTTCGTATCCCCCGCGAGATGGACTTGCCCCAACTTCGCGCAGATATTTCGCATAACTCTCTATCACCGCTTCAGGCTTGGGGTAGCTTGTGGCTCCGTTGTCGAGGTATAACATTTCACTCCGGCGTTCTATCGACATAATTTATCCTCCGCATTTTATTTTGTCTGTGTGGTTGTTTCCTTACGGGGAACTGGTTTTGAAGTATCGAATGGCATCATAAGCTGCAGGTCAGCAAAATATGTTTTAATCATCGTTTCATAGTTCATACCGCACATTTCTGTCGAGAGGGATGCCGTAATCTTATATGGAAAGTCAAATTCGCCCAGATTTTTAAAATCCCACCATATAAGTTGTTCAACGCCACTTCTTCGTATTCGGTGTTCAAATCTAACAATTCTGTGAACTTCATCATCAGCGATGTATATGTTCCCCGTCATCGGCGATTCTTCAAGGTTCTCATCGGAATTCGGCTTTACCGAGATTTTTATACAGCGAATTCCGTTGATTTCGGTAAATTTTTTCCGAACGGTGAAATTATATCCCTTAAATCGTTTGGATGCTATGAAAAAGGGATATGAAATCAGTTCGGCAATCTGGCTGATTGCCCGTTTTGATATGATATTCTGTGTGGAATCCTGAAACGGAACGAAAACTCCGCCGGCATTGAAAAAGTTTTTCACAATTGCTTCGCTTTCAGGATGCCATAGCCTTTTCGGGTCGAATGAAAATCGGCAGGAAATGTGCGATTTTATCATCGTGTCGAGCGTTGAAAAATAAATTGCCCCTTTTGCATCCACGACTGCACCTGCGGGAAATTCCTTCGCCAATCTCCGCATAAGAAAAAGTTCTGCCTGCTCGCTCTTTATATTTACATCATCTGATGCAAAAACGGACAGGATAGATAAGAATGAAAATAATATCATATATGAGGGTGAAGTAATTTTACACATAATAAATAGAATTTGTCGTTAGAACAAATGTTATAAAAAGGACTGAAGACCAGTTATCAGAACAGCTGCATACCGAGGAAATCGCGCAGGATGAAAAGCACTCTTCCGATGAACAGCGAGAGACGAGCCATTACAGTGTATCCGAATGTGGCACCGAAACCCACCATAAGAAACCATATTCCTATGTTGGCAATTCCTCCAAAGACACCCTTGTGTTCCTTTGAGAAAAAGAAATAAATCAATCCTGCAAGAACGCCGACAACGATGAATAAATTTACCATTATGCCTGTCCAGGAAACATTGATTGGCAGCATTGTCGCATATAATTGCTGAAGAACATTCGCCTGTATAGCTCGCGGAAGAACCATACCGCTGCCAGCACCAATTGTAAACGCAAGCGCATATCTCGACATCCACGCAAAGCGGGGAATAATTCTCGTCACCATCATAAGCCCCATAATTGCAGGGATGATGAGAACATATCCAGCTGCTCCTCTGGTGGTCAGAGGCACCCAGAACCTGTCCACGACTGAAAGATTCCACCACTGAACAAGGGCAAAACCCATACCAATACCGACGGTTACCGATTCTGCAAATTTGTAGAGTGGATTATCCTTCCACAAAAATGTATATACTGACAGCGTAAAAAACACCGCTATTAGAACCCATATATCAGTGTTTATGTGCATTCTGACCTCCGATATATTTTATATTTATTTTTCCTTATTTTTCTTTGCGGCATAATATCCGATATTTCCGAGTATAATGAACAATATAATAGCAATGTGTGCCCAGGACTGTGCTTCCATCCCCACAGAACCAAGGGAAGGATGATGAATCAATTGTTCGTATTCAGCGGCACCGCGAAGCCCACCGAGAAGACCTATGAGCTGTCCCGCCTGCAATTGTGGATAGGCATCAGCTGCCATAACAGCAGTTATTCCTGCGGCAATTTTTTGACGATATTGAACATAAGCATAGGTAATCCATGCGCCGAAAACACCACTGCCAGTTAAGTCAACTACGAGAGCAATCTGGTCGTAGTTCCTGATTGGTTGAGTAATCGGCAGGTCTTCCAGCCTTGTGCCGTAATAATCCGTTTCCCAGGTCTTCTTAAAATTTTCACCCATACCCATAACGAGCAGGCTAAATCCCTGTTTCCACCCGAGAAAAGCATAGTCTACGCCATATACCTTGTGATATTCTTCCGCCAGTTTCTTCAATCTCGGCTCGACAAGTCCGATGCCCTGCAGATTGAATACATTTGCCACAATTACTTTCACATTTTTTTCGAAGCAGTGCCGCACGATTGCGTCGAACATCGGCGACAATTCCGCATCTACCTGTGGGTCATAGTCTCCTGAAATGAATACACAATCGCTCGGTGTCAGCCCATCTATGAAATCATAAACCGATTTCACTTCGGGCGAGACGGAAATAGGCAGTCCCATCCGAAAGAAAAACGGCAGCACGACCGCAATGGTGATGATTATGTATATTATCCTGCGGTCAAGTTTTTCCAGCTTAGCCAAGAATTTCATAAAAACTCCTCCTTTATTCCGAACCGAGATATGTTCTTTCTATTCCAAGGATAATTTTCAGAGACATCAACAGTGAGCCGAGTCCAACGCCGAGTATGATTGCCCGCTTCGCCGCGAGGTTCGGCACATTAAGTATCCACTGAGAAATTTCATTTATAGACGGCAAACCCCAGCGCGTCCAGAAACTTATGGAATCACCGATTGGAACTCTTCCGAGCATCATAATAACAGCGGCAAGTAGGAGCGCAGCTGCCTGCGTCGAGCGGGCACGGAATGCTCTGTATGCAGCAGAGGAAATGTAAAACGCGAGAAGTGAAAACACCGTGGCGTTAATTGCAGCGCTTGTGTATAGGAACAATTGCATAAAAAGACTTCCCGTTCCCCGTCCGCCGAGCAGTGCTGCCACCACCATAAGCAAACTGCATAAAATTGAAATGAGAGAAAATTGCCAGTTCGGAGCTTTTTTGGTAACTTTGTGAATGTGCACGCGGAAAAAACTGAAGTATCCAAGAACTCCGCCGAAAATTCCTATCACAATTCCCCAATCCAGATAGGTATCGTAGAATTTCTGTGAAAAATCGGACGGAATAAAATATTGCAATGCCATTACAAAACCCATAATGAAGACTATTATCAGTGGCACTTTTTTCTTCCAGAACATATTCTAACCTCCCTATCGTTATTTTGCAAAGTTCATTTTTTGATTTTAATAAATTTAATCTCCACCGAGTGCGCGGAATGCGTTTGTGAACCACCACATTCCAGCGGTTGCCGCAAGAGAACCGACAACGAGAAGTATCATTTCTATAGCCTTCAAAAAGTCCTGTGCTTTAAGCGAACCTCGCTGCATCGGGTCATTGGAAAGATATGCCGATGCAGCATAAAGTTCTTCCCCAATTAGCGTGTAGTCGCAGGCGGTGATGAAAAACGGCAGTTGCGTCATATCGTCCGTTCCTGCAACCTGAATCGCGCCAGTGGAAGCACCTGTCTCCGCCAGGATGAGCGATTCAGCGTAAAATCTTCCCATAAAGAAATTGGCGGCGCTCTTTTCTCGAATCATCAATCCAGAAACGGCAGCCGCATACGCAAACTGTTGTGCAGCAATGTAATAAACATCTTCCTCATTATACAGGTCGGGACGACCAGCGTCAAGAAAAGCGTTGCGAACGGTTTCCTGAGCCACAATCATAACCAGCGGAGTATAGCAGGGGACAAAAATTCTACATTGATATTCAGCGGCTTTGCGCGCCACCCTTCCGAGAATTGTTATCGATGAAAGAGTTGCTATATCGTCTATATATCCCAATCCTGTGATATACACGATGGGTTTTCCCATTTCGGTTGCTCTTCCAAGCGCTTCATCGATGTGGACGATACCGGCAATTGGTCTAATGTAAAACTGTTTGCCTCTTTTGGCGTGATAGATGAAGAATAGCGCAACTCCCACAAATACGAGAACGCCGAAAAATATCACGAGTTTGCTCGTGTTGAACCAGTTGGAGATTCCTTCCACAGGTCCAAGCGGTTCGGATTGTGCCACAGCGCCATCAGGACCAATAGCTTGAACAATGTAATAATATTTGTGATGCGCTGTTTTATAATCATCAAAGATGTCTTTGAATTCGCGGGCATCGGCACCGACCTTTCCTACGTATTCAAAAGTTGACAGGTCTTCAGCGTCAGTGCCGCGATATATGTAATAAATGTAAGGTGGAACATCTATCGGAACTGAGTGAATATGCGTGGCATCTATCTTCATATCGATGTTCGCTTCGGGATTTTTGAGCCTGCTGCCGCTGCTCTTTATTATGTGTCCAATAAGCGAATATTCGCCTTCGGCAATGTTTCGAAATTGCAGTTCGCCGGTATTGTCCTTGTCGATTTTGTCCTTACCATCGAGGGAAAATTCTCCATAAAGTGCTTTATCTTCGGAATTTGTCCACATTTGATATGTTATCTTCAGCACTTTTTTCCCGCCAGGAACTGTGTAGGAGAGATTCAACACCTTTCTTGCGCCATCGGGAACCTGTGATGGGTCTTCTGCCACAAATAGTGTTCCGCCCTTTTCGGTGGGCAGGTAAAATATATTTTTAGAAGCAACTTTTTCCTGCATCATCTTTGGAGCGACATCTTCCACGGAATATCCAACGGCAAGTGTCGGTGGGTCCCAGCGGATGGCGATTTGCTGCCCCCGGTCATTTTCGACATCGCGAACGCGAAGATTGGGTGGAAGTGAAATTTTTTCAAGTTCCACAGGGGTCAGGGGAATGAGTCCGGTCTTGGTTGTCTGTCCTCCCTCATCTTCAACGACGATATATAAAACATCTGTGGAATCCACATCTTTCAAAATGACAGCACGGATGGAAGCGCTGACTTTGCGAATTTCGCTTCCCCTTTCGCAGGCGGTATCTTCTGCCGTAGTTTTGAATATCGTATATGTCTTATTGTCGAAGAATGCACTGAGACCACTTGTCTGGTTTATGTGGATGACCGCTGTGTTGCTTTTTCTATCGTAAAGCGCCTCGATTTTATCTGGAACCACAGGTGGCTCATCCTGCGGCGTGATTCCTGCGGTATCGCTATCGACATAGATCTTTTTTATGGGAATGTCCTTCTGATAAAGCCGCACTTTATAGATGTAATGTTTTCCCGCCTCCATATCGCGCTTATCGCTCTTTCGGTCGAGAAACTGTATATTATCACTTTTCACCGTGTATCTCGCGTCTTCGGTGACGAAGGAGACGATTTGTTTGCCATACTTGAGCGTGAGAGGCATATTGTCTTCGCCAGCGGCGAGAATTCTCTTTCCTTTTCGGACGAATTCAAGTTCCTCCGCTTTCGGCGTCAGTTCAATACTGACATCTCCAAGCGATGGGATTTTTATCCCGAGCGCATCAAAAAGTTTTTGAGGCACGGTCATAGGCTGAGGACGGTTCGCAATTTCCTCATCCGGTATCACACGATAGAAATCTCCGAGTGCGAACTTATTTGGGAGTTTTTCCATTTCTTCCAGCGGCGGAACACCGAGTTCAACGCGCAGTATTTTCTTTCCGCCGGCAGAAATGATGGAATCCCGATTTTCTTCGGTGGCTTTTATCACCCTGGCGATGGGAAGGTCGTTTTCCTGAGGAACAAGCACGAGAAAATATCCAAGGTCGGATACATCGTTTTCGGGCTGGTCCTGTGGTTCATAGGTGATTGTCTTTGTCTGCAAAGGCGTAATTACTTCAAAGTTTTTTCCATCCTCGCTGCGCAAAATATCGTATCGTATTCCTGGCACGGTTTCGAAATGACGCCACTGCAAGAGAACATTTGTTCCCGCATCCCCTGGAATGTCGATTAACTTTGGTGTTTGCGGTTTCGGAGCGTAAGAGCTGTTCGCCAGAGCAAAAGCGAATGTGATAATGAGAAAAATCAAAAAAACTGAGGTGAGCCTTTTCATCAATGCCTCCCGATTTCTTAATTTATATCTACATCTATAAATTTAATAAGTCAAAATCGATGATGAAAACAGTTTCAATAATCGAATTCAGAAAGCAGGGTTATGAATGTTCCTATCGTCAAAGCTGTTATTGCACATCAATATTTTTCACAATCCCCGTTTGCTGATTTAACAATTATTCTTCAATCATCTCGAGGTTTGCACGGGGAACGATTGCCTTCGTTCCATCGTCGAACTCAATTTCGCACACGCGGGCGTGTGTTTCGCTTTCGAGTTGCTGCAATTCCGCAGGCAGAGCGCTGATTTTCCCAATTTTTCCAAAATATGGAACTCTAATCACCCGCACCATAGAACCGATTTCTATTCCTGCAATTTGACCTGTCGATTTTTGTTTTATCTCGTCTGATGGTTCATCCTGTTTAATGACTACTTCTGGCCTTATCACGCCAGCTCTAATCTGTGTTGCACCGTTCATAGATGCCTGATGTCCATCATATTTTTTGAGAAGCGAAAATGTCTTCTGTGCCATTGGAATGTGTCCAAAGCCCTCCGTAATCACGAGAGTCAGCGGTATATCTTCGGAACCTGTAATTGCCACGCCTATATCGTATCCGAGATATTGCGTCAGGTCTTGAGCCTCTACTCCGCCAACGACTATGCCGACGACACCGACCTGTTCAGCCTTCTTAATTGCTGATGAAGTAACCATTCCGCCGCCGACTATGATTTTCCCTTCGCAGGTGCCATCGATAAGTTCGTCGGTTATCACATCTTCGGGATTTTCCACGAGGAGTTTAAGCGTTCCAAATCTTTCACCGCCAACGCCAAAAATCCCCTGAACGAATGTCGCCCAGGTTTCAATTTCCACGCCTTCTTCGGGAAATATTTTCGATACAACGCCCGGTATGTATGCTTTCACTTCCACAGGAACGGGTTCAGCGCGCAGGATAACCTGACCTGTGATGTTGGAGACATTTTCCACAGACCCCTTAAAGGGCGCTTTTATCTGCGTTTTGAAAAGTCCTAAAATGCCTTTGCTTTCGGCAAGAATTTCATCTTTTGAAAAGGAATCACCCTGTTTTTTCTTCATATACATCAGCACATCTTCGGGGTCAACCGAAAGCATCCCGGCAACATTTATAGCCTGAACTGCGCCGGGCAAAAAAGTTCTCGCCACAATAGTATCCGGCTCGACGAAATCCCCTTCCTTTACCACGACTTCGCCCTTGAGAGGAAGAACTCTGCTTTTGCGCACAAGTTCATATTCAGCGACCTTCAAACCCGGAATGTAAACATGACCCATAAATTGTCCTCCTTATAACAAATTTGAAAAAATTTAGTCTATCGATTATAGATAAGCAAGAAATTTTTCTCTTTTTTATTTTATTCGCACAATATCGCTCAAATAGGGATTTATTATATGTCATTGTCGAGTGCGCTTTCTGGGAATCCGAGTTCTGCCACTGCTTTAAGAGCCAGTTCTCTGTTGGGTGCTTTGCCGTGCCAGTCGGCGACATTTTCCATATAGGATATACCCTTTCCTTTAACCGTCTTTGCAATAATTGCCTTCGGCGTCCCTCTCACTTTCTTCGCTTCCTCTACCACATCGATTATCTCTGGAATTGAATGTCCATCCACGACGAAAACCTGCCAGTTAAATGCCTTCAACTTATCAGGAATTGGATGGATGTTCATCACATCGCACACAAAACCATCTATCTGCAGGTCATTGTTATCGATTATCGCGATGAGGTTGTCGAGGTGATAATGTCCTGCTGCCATAAATGCTTCCCACACCTGTCCTTCTTCGATTTCTCCGTCGCCGAGAATGGCATAGACATTCCAATTTGCATCATCAAGTTTTTTCCCCGCGAGTGCTGTTCCAACAGCGATTGAAAGCCCCTGTCCAAGTGAACCTGTGGAAATTTCTATTCCTGGCAATCCTTTATCGACGGCGGGATGCCCCTGAAGTCGCGAACCGAATTTACGGAGTGTCCACAGCTCTTCGCGGGGAAAATATCCCGCTTCGGCAAGAACCGCATAAAGCGCCGGACAGGCGTGCCCCTTGGACAGAATTACTCTATCCCTATCGTTCCATTCTGGATTTTTCGGGTCGTGGTTGAGCGCATTAAAATATAGAGCCGTCAAAATGTCCGCAATCGAAAGCGAACCGCCAGGATGTCCCGAACCAGCGTGATAGGTCATCTTGATTATGTCAAATCTAACCCGTCGCGCTATTTCTTCAAGACGCGAAGTATCTGTGATTTTCATCGGCTGTTCCTCCGTTATGTGCAAATTGTAATTAAGAAATAATATTTTCTGGTAAAATCAATTATCAAATTGCCAAAAGATTTTTAAAATCTATTTTTATCCTATGAAAAGTTTTTATGGTATAGTTTTTCTCGTTGTATCACTTGGTTTTTGCGAACTTCCCTGGCTCAGGGTTGGCGTCGGCGGTTCCTTTATATCACAGAGATATAATATTCTCGAAGATGATACCACCGCACTTACCAGCGAGGGAAAATTTTTGCTGGATGGCAATTACGAGAAGAAATACGGTTCTCACACACTTCGCGGTGAAATCTCCACCGACATCGGGGACAAAAGCACCTGGACGCAACTTGTCGCCCGATGGAACTTCGCATCTCAACTTTTTGAAATAGAAGGTTCGGAAATCATCGAGGGAAGATTTTCATATCACAATGACGAGAGCATTGTAGGATATGGCAAGCATCGCTTTAACTTAAAACTTTCGCAGGATTTTGGCGCAAGAAAAATTTCCGCCCGATTGTGGGTGGAAGGAAAGAGATATGAGACCACATCGAGCTACTATTACAACTATGACCTCCTGCGTTCAAAAATATCCTATTCGTTTACATTTCTGGGAGCAGATGGCGAGGCAGGATGGTGCTACTCATATCGCAGCGTTCCCGATTCCGCCGACGCGAATTACGACAGAAGACAGATTCAAATGTCGCTGTCAAAATTGTGGACAGGTGGCAATTTCGGAGAAGTGTGGTTAGAATATGACAGAAAGCATTTCCCGTCGGAAACGGAACTGGGTTCTTATGCTTCAATGTGGACTACTTCGCAGTTGTCCCTTTCATTTCCTGGCGTGATGGTGGAGCCTTCGATTGAAATTGAAAGTCGAAATTACGATGTGCAGGACGAGGTATATTTCGATTACTTCTGGCTCAAGACCACACTGACAGCGGGAACCGATTGGGGAATGTGGAATTTTTCCGCAGGACCATTGTTTTCAATGCAGTCTGCGGCGGAAGAATACGCAATGGAAAACTACACCGATTGGGGCGCTGAAATTTCAATCAATTGTTTCAACTACAACAAGTTCTGGCTTTTTTTAACAGTCGAGCCGGGAAAGAGATTTTATCAATCTGCGCCCGATACGGGCATTTCTTTTTCCGATTACAATTTCGTCGATTTCTCCGCAGTGAGCTCGGTCTGGATTTTAAAAAATATCCGCGCCGACCTCTCCGCATCGTATTTTCCCGAATGGCATACAACTCCCGAGGACGACATTTCGACATCATACATATCGCTCTCTTTGAGATATGAGTTCTATTAGATTTGAGATATTCTGCGAAAATCCAATTACACAGGACAAAAACGCGGAAACTATTTATCTAATTATTTAAAAATCTCTCCGACTTCTCTATACCAGAGAACTAAATCGAGGTGTGCGGCGGGAATTTTTAAAATTTCTGCAAGAACTGCAAACCTTCGTTCGATTTCAAAGTACTTTTTGACGGAAATATTTTTAGGGATTTCCAGAATTGCTCCGAGAAGTTTTAGATTTTTCAAAATATGTCTGTCGAGGATGGCGAGGTTTTCTCCGTATCCAATGTTGCGCAGAAAATGACTTGCTTCCTTGTATCCGAATCCTTTGACTGTTTTCACAAGCCAGTCTCTGGCTTCTCTGATGTGCCAAAATTTTTTGATTTCCTCTCTTATATCAAGTTGTCCTGCTGGGCGAAAGAGATTTCGAGCATAGACGACATATTTCGCCTTGTTGTTCCTGAATCTTATGTTTTTTATATTTTCCGCGATTTCTTCTGCACTGCCCTTAAAGAGCAGTTTTTTTCGCAGTAAATTTTGAACGGCAGCCCAGCACGATTTTGCCTTCGATTGCGGAGTGAAAAGGCAGAATGTAAGTTCAGCGAAAATATCTTCGTCGCTGTCGTATCGTCCAAGCCGTGAAAAATCCTCCATCCGTGCTTCTATGGCAGGTTTTATCGATGTATATATTTTCTTTATTTCTTTTGCTTCTGTCCTGTTAATATTCATCATCTATGGCGAGGCATTTTTTATTTTCGCTTTCTTTCGGGAAATATCCAGAAAAGGAATAAAAAGATTATCGCCGCTCCGAGAGGATAGTAAAATCTCTCGTCGTAGTGAGAAAAGGTTATGCTTTCCATTTCTCTTTTTCCCATTTTGTCTATTTCGGCGAGAATTTTTCGCAACTCCTCGCTACCAGGTCGTGCGGGAAAGTATTTTCCGCCTGTTCTTTCGGCGATTTCAGTTAGGGTGGCTCCGTCGAGGTGTGAAGTGACGATTGCGCCATTTTCGTCCTTCTTATATCCCACGATGTTTCCCGACGCATCCTTAACGGGAATTGGCGCACCGGTTGGAGTTCCAACGCCAATAGTAAAAATTCTTATCCCCGACTTCTGCGCATCTATGGCGGATGAAATCGGGTCTCCTGGTGCCGTCTGCTCGCCGTCGGTGATGAGAATTATCGCCTTGTATCTTGGTTTGTCGTCGGTGAATGCTTGTTTGCAAATGTCTATTGCGCGCGCTATATCTGTTCCGGGTGCATCGACAGATGTGATATCGACGGATTCGAGGAACATAAGAAACGCGTCGTAATCAATTGTCAGAGGGCAGGCTAAAAAAGCATCTCCCGCAAATACGACGAGTCCAACTCTGTCGCTCGTCTGGTGGTTGATAAATGCGCGTATTTCACTCTTTGCATTCGCAAGGCGGTTCGGCTTTAGGTCCTCCGCCAGCATAGATTTTGATACATCGAGGGCGAAGACGATGTCTATTCCTTCACGCTTGACTTTTTCCAGTTTTGTTCCCACCTGAGGTCTCATCGCTGCGAGCACGAAGAAAGAGTATCCCAGCAGCAAAAAAACTCTTTTCCATCTCCTTCGGGAAGGGATAAATTGCAATATAGCCCGTCTTATGAGTGCGCTGTCGCCGATTTTTTCGAGTGCCCTGCGGCGAATTGCATCGGCAAACCAGAAGAGCAATATCAAAACGGGAACACCCAGCCACAATACAACTGCGTATGTATTCGCAAACCTGAGCATTTTTTAAAAAAACCTTGATTGAAAAGATTAAAGGATATTTTAACTTTTGCAAGTTTAAAATTTTGCCCAAATCCATCTGCGCCCTGATTGAGAAAAGGCTTTTTAATGCAGGATTTGTGTGAATAAAAATTTATTCGCCTGTGATTTCCATTTCTTAAATGGCATCTTCGTCTGCTGTGCCGAGAATTTTCTTAATCCCATTCGATGTCCGCACCGATACTTTTTCGAACAGGGAATACACAACAGGTATCACGAGGAGCGTGAGGAATGTTGCGCTTGTCAGCCCGCCGATTACCGCTATTGCCATTGGAGCGCGCATTTCTGCGCCCTGACTGGTGGAAAGAGCCATCGGTACCATTCCCACAATCGTGGTCAGCGCAGTAATGAGGACGGGTCTTATCCTCAACTTGCCCGCTTCTACTATTGCCGTTCGCATATCGAGACCTTCATTTCTCCGCAATTGATTGATGAAATCGACCATAACAATCCCATTGTTGACGACAATTCCCGCGAGGATGACCAATCCCATAAATGAAGGCAGAGATAAATCAGTGCCAGTCAAAAACAAAGCCCACATAACGCCGATTATGGCAAGTGGTTGTGTGAACATTATGACGAATGGATGCAGGAACGATTCGAACTGCGATGCCATAACCATATACACGAGCAGAAACGCCACGACGATAGCAATCATCATCCACTTGAATAAATCATTCATCTGGTCAGCCTGCCCGCCGATGTCATAGACATAACCTTCTTTCCAGTGAGGCGAATTGTAAATTTCGTTCATTTTTTGCTTAATCCGTGCCGTTGTCTTGCGCAGGTTATGTCCTTCCGCCACAGTTATATTGACGGCGACCATTCGTTTCTGTTCTTCGTGCTGTATCTCGGGTGGACCTATTGTATCGATGATTTGTGCCACCTGCGACAGAGGAATTGTTTTCCCATTTTGCGTTATTAGGGGAAGAGACATAATTTGCGAAAGGTTTTTCCTGTCCTTTTCGTCCAGTTTAATTTTTATGTCTATTTGTTTGTTTACATCATTATACCTTCCGGCGAACGAGCCGACGGTATATGTCTTATTGGCATTTGCGACCTGCCCAATCGATAGTCCCACACGGGCGCACTTGTCCTTGTTGACGATAATTCTCATCTCCGGGCGACCACGCTTGAACGAAAGCACCATATCGCCCACGCCATCGACTTTTTTCAATTCGTCTTCGACATATCGTGCCAGTTTTTGCAGGGTCGCTATGTCATCCCCGAAGATTTTCACGCTGATATCTCCTTCGATTGCTCCACCCATTGTTTGCGAACTCATATCTATCGATGTGAGCTTTGCATTTTTCAATTTTGGGAATGCCCTGCGGACTTCATCAACTATCTGTTCGCTGGAACGCCTGCGTTTTTCCTTGAACTTCAGACGCAGAAATATTTCGCCTTCATTCACATTTGTCGGCGTTCCCTGACCTCCCATAGCGAGGTCGAATTCACTTCCCGAAGCGACTCCGACGACCATACTGGTGAACAGAACATCGGGGTCATCCTTCACAACATCCACAAGTTGCTGTCCGATTTCGTTTGTTTCTTCCAGTGTCGTTCCCTGCGGCATCTGGAAGAATAATTGAGCGAATGACTGGTCAACTTTTGGTATAAATGAGCCGCCGATTGCAGGATATAAAGCCAGCGAACCGATGAAAAGGAAGAACACCAAAATCAGTGTGATTGCTCTGTGGTCGAGGCACCAGGCTAATGCGCCGCCGTAAGATTGTTTTAATTTTGCGAACCATTTTGTGGTTTCCATTCCTGCGCTTTTCTGCCGTTTGAATATCTGCGCGGCGATAACAGGGACAATTGTCAGTGCGACGAAAAGTGAACTCAACAACGCGAAAACAATCGTCAGCGCAAGACCACGGGATAACTGCCCTGTAATACCAGGTATAAATAGAACGGGTAAGAATACAGCGATGGTCGTCAATGTGGATGCCGTTATTGCCATTCCAACCTGTTTTGCGCCAACTCCGGCGGCTGTGATTCTATCCTTTCCGCCTTCTATGAGACGATATATGTTTTCAATTACGACGACAGCGTTGTCCACGAGCATCCCGACGCCGAGCGCAAGACCGACCATAGTCATAATGTTCAGAGTGTATCCTGCCGCATAGATTGCGATAAATGTGGCGATAATGGACAGTGGAATCGCTATGCTGATTGCTATCGTTGGTCGCCAGGAACGAAGGAAAATGAGTATAAAGAGCATAGCGAGTATCGCTCCAACTATGCCGTTGTTGGTGGTTCGCGAAATTATCCTGCGGATGATTTCCGACATATCGAACATTCGGTATAACTTCGTGTTCTGAGGCAACATTTCCTTCAATTTCTTTTCCTCTTTGAGGACGCGTTTCATCACATTTACCGTATTTGCGCCCGATTCTTTGGAAATCATTATCCACAGGGCATCTTTGCCTTCGACCTGAGTTATACCACGTTTTTCGGTGTTGCCGAACTTTATCGTGGCGATATCGCGCAGATAAATTGGCTTATAACTTTTAGACACGCCAATAATAATGTTTCCTATATCGTCGAGAGAAGTGTATTCCCCGTATGTTCTGAGTAAGTATTCTTTGTTCCTCTTCACGAGATATCCAGCAGGAAGATTGACATTATTGAACATAATCGCCATCTTTATCTGCTGTGGGTCAATTCCCATAGCGGCGATTTTTCCAGGGTCGAGCAGGATGTGAACTTCCTTGTCGCGCCAGCCCCAGATGGAAACGGAAGCAACGCCGTCAACTCGTTCTATGCGTGTTTTTATTATGTTTTCTGCAATATCGTGCAGTCGGTTCAGGTCCATATCGCCTGCATAGGCATACATAGCGATTGGCATCATCGACACATCGAATTTGAACACGACAGGTTCGTCTATATCCTCGGGAAGCATCTTTTTGAAGATGCTAATCTGGTCGCGGATATCCTGCGCCGCAAAATCGATATTAGTTCCCCATTCAAATTCTACCATAACGATGGACATACCCTCGCGCGTGACGGATTTTACCGTTTTAACACGACTGACAAGGGAAAGCATTTCCTCAATCGGCTTTGTGACCTGTTTTTCAACATCTTCGGGTGCCGCTCCCTGCCAGGTCGTCATAACCGAAACAGTGGGATAGGAAATATCGGGCAACATATCGAGACCGATATTTAAATAGGAATAAAGCCCCAGAACGAGAACGATGCCGATGAGCATCGAAATTGTCACGGGACGCTTGACGGAAAATTCTGGTATCGACACGACAAAACCTCCATTTTATCTAATTAAATATCATCACATTACATAAACCAGATTGGTTGCAAAAAATTCTCCAATTTTCTTTTTTAGAATATGACCCATAATTTATAAAATGACTGCTCGGTCAGTAATATTATCCAGGGGCTCAAAAATGTCAATAAAAAAATGAAAAAATTTGTTTGAAATTGGCTTACGAAGATTAAGACAACGCTCTGCACAGGAAATTTTTTAATGTTTATGTATCTGGATTGTTGTGAGATTTTGTTATTTTCTATGTGCTATATCTCGCAAATCCGCAACTACAGTGTTTTTTATGAGATGAGCGAATTTTTAAAAGATTATAAACTATCGCTTTTTCAGTGCCCGCTCGACCTTTCTTATGTCCTTTTCCCTATCGACGCTTATCAGTTGCTCCGCTTCCGGAATTTTGTGGCAGTGAATTTTCACTCCATATTCAAGTGCGCGAAGTTGCTCGAGACCTTCTTCTCTTTCCAGAGGGGAAACACCTAAGCGGGATATTCGCAAAAGATCTTCCCATCGATACGCATAGATGCCAATGTGTCGTTGTGGTATTATCGTGTTGTTTCTTCGATGAGGAATGGGCGAGCGGGAAAAATACAGCGCGAACCCGTTTTTATCCGTGACCACCTTTACGACATCGGCGTTGCGCCACTGCCTTTCGGATGGAATTGGTGCTGTAATCGTCGCCATTCCAGCGTCGGGGTGGGAAATTATGTCCTCGACCAGCGCATCGATTATCTTGCCATTTATCAGAGGTTCATCGCCCTGAATATTTACGATTATATCGTATAGATGCAGTTTCTTCGCCACTTCTGCTGCCCTTTCGGTGCCATTTTTACAGGATGGCGATGTCATTATAACATCCGCGCCGTGCAGCTCAGCAGTATCCGCTATCCGTTCATCATCGGTGGCGATGATGAGATGGTCGAGCAGCGTGGAAGTTTTTGCGCCGTCATAAGTCCATAAAACGAGTGGTTTCCCGAGTATCGGGGCAAGCATCTTGCCAGGAAATCTTGTCGATGAATACCTCGCCGGTATAACTCCTAAAACTCGCAATTATTCCCTCCAGTATCTTTAAAAAATATTATGGTGTCAGGATTTCAGGTGTAACTATTATCGTGATAACAGTGTTTTTGACAGATCTATTCCGATACTTAAATAGTTCTCCAAGCAACGGAATGTCTTTTAAGATAGGCACTCCCGATTCGCTGTATTGGAACTCGTTTGTAATCACACTTCCGATGGCAAGAATATCTCCCGAATTCACAATGACTTTTGTATCAAGCGAGCGCGTTGTTATATCGTATCCTCCAGGGGAAGTGGCAGCCGGATTGTATCCGCTTCGTTCAAAATGAATGTCCATATTCACCACATCGCCGGTTTCTGTTATCCCCTCACAGGTCATCGTCCTGCTGTCGCATACTATATTTGGAGTAACCTCGAGTTTATTCCCGACCTGATAAAATGTGGTAACTGTATTGCCCGACGGGTCAAGCATATTTATTGGAATTTGTTTTCCAGAAAACAGAATGCATTTCTGGTGGTTCAACACCACACAGGTTTTCTCATCGAGGATTCTCGACTTGCCCTCGGATATGGCAGCACTTAACTTAACATCGAAATCGAAATTACCGCTTATAATGTCCCATGTAATTTCCCCCCTCGGAACACTGGAAACTAAATCCATATTTGAACTACCTGTCAATTTGCCGTCCGTTCTGGTGATGGAGAGGTCAAGCCCAAGTTCCTTCAGAGCGGATTTCTCTATCTGAAGCATTCTTATTACGACCTTGACCTGCATAGTCGATACATTGAGCGAATCGATTACCGCTTCAATTGTGGAAAATTGGTCCGGGATATCTGTTACGATGAGCGAGTTCGTCGCATTATCGACGCTGACATGCCCCTTGCTCGACAGAAGATTGTTGATTATGTCCTGAATATCGGATGCCATTATGTTAGTCAGGCGATATGTTCTCGTTTCAGTCGATTTAAGTTGCTTTTCCCTCGTCTGATTCTCTATCGTGCCAAATTTCAGCGACCAGTATTTGTCGTTTGATAGGACATATAGATATCCTTCCTTCTGAACAGCACGAAGGTTATATAGGTCAAGAAGGAGGCTGAAAACCTGACACCACGACACATTTTCAAGTTTCAATGAGACCTTTATCGATAGTTCGGGGTCAACGACGATGTTTACATTTCCAGTATCGGACAATAATGCAAAAATGGCGCGAATGTCAGCGTTCTGGAAGACGAGCTTGTCGAAACATATACATATTGAGAGCGTTCCAGAAGGACAGCCACCGCAGTTTTCACACAACTGTGGAACTCCACGCTCGAAGGAATAATTATTGTTCTGTGCATAAACCGAGACAAATAACGCGATAAAAAACAATACCAAATATGTGAACTTTGCTCTCATATAATCCCCTTATGAATTATATTATGAGAAGTGCGAAAAAACTGATTTTTTTTACTTCGCTATGCCATTTATCATTTTATTATAAAAATATAAAATAAAAAATTCATTTTCACAAGAATTTATGGTGTTCCCTTTTGTTTTTCAGGTTTTATTAGTGGTAATTCCACTTTTCTTTCCTGCCCGAACTCAAATATACTGAAGACCACGGAAGTATCGGTCACTGTTTTGCAAAATCCATTTTCCACAGTGTCGCCAGGCGACATAATATAACTTAAACCCGAATTATCCTGCATCAGTGCCATTCTCGTGTTCCCCGATTGAACAATTCCGACGACGCTTATATTGTCAGTTGATGGAACGGGCTGCACACCAAGAGAAACTTCCTTCGTCCTTTTAGATGTTATAAACGGGTCGC
>JAGHAI010000057.1 GCA_021161555.1 bacterium | reverse complement strand
GTATATCAAGGAGGCTGAAATGTCCGACAAAAAGTATGTATATTTTTTCTCCAGAGAGGAGACAGATGGTTCCAGGGAAATGAAGGAAATTCTTGGCGGCAAGGGCGCAAATCTTGCTGAAATGTCCCGCATCGGTCTCCCGGTTCCTCCTGGTTTCACCATTTCCGCCGAAGTCTGTGCATATTATTACGATAACAACAATACCTATCCTGAACAACTGGAAGGTGAAGTGGAATCTGCGCTTTCACGATTGGAAGAAATTCGTGGCAGAAAACTCGGCGACCCTCAAAAACCACTGCTCATATCTGTTCGTTCAGGAGCGGCTATTTCAATGCCCGGTATGATGGATACCGTCCTCAATCTTGGTTTGAACGACCAGACCGTAGAAAACCTTGCCAGTGAAACGCAAAATCCACGCTTCGCCTGGGATGCGTATAGGAGATTTATCCAGATGTTCGGCGATGTCGTATTGGAAATTCCTCACGAGGAGTTTGAAGCGGCATTGGAAAAGGTAAAGAGAGAATTCGGAAAGCGGCAGGGAATTGAAGGTATAGAAAATTTGAAACAGGAAAAATTAAACAAGGTCGTTCCCGACACCGCTCTCGGCGTTGATGACTTGAAAAAACTCGTCGAACGATATAAGGAAATTTACAGTCATCATTCGCAAGAATTTCCGCAGGATGCGAAGAAGCAGTTGTGGATGGCAATTGGAGCGGTGTTCGGCTCGTGGAACAATCCCCGGGCAATTAAGTATAGAGAGATAAACGAAATAAAAGGTCTGCTGGGAACCGCCGTTAATGTTCAGTCTATGGTTTTTGGCAATATGGGAGATGACTGTGGAACCGGAGTCGGATTTACCAGAAATCCATCGACAGGTGAAAATGTTCTTTATGGCGAATATCTTCTCAATGCTCAGGGAGAAGATGTCGTAGCCGGGATAAGAACGCCGCAGCCCATCAGCAAACTTGCGGATGAAATGCCCGAAGTTCATTCCGAACTTCTGAAGATTAAGGACATTCTTGAAAAGCACTACAGGGATATGCAGGATTTTGAGTTCACAATCGAGAAGAATAAACTGTGGATGCTTCAGACAAGAACGGGTAAGAGAACCGCATTTGCAGCTGTTAGAATTGCTGTTGAAATGGTGAATGAAGGTCTAATTGACGAAAAAACCGCTGTTATGCGAGTTGAACCTTCGCAGATAGACCAGCTTTTGCATCCCAGCTTTGACCCGGATGCGGAGAGCAAAGCAAAACTCATTACAAAGGGACTGCCGGCATCACCGGGTGCTGCCACGGGAAGAGTTGTATTTTCGGCAGAAGATGCCGAGAATTGGGCGAAAAATGGCGAAGATGTAATTCTCGTTCGCATTGAGACATCCCCCGAGGACATCGGCGGAATGGCAGTTGCGCAGGGGATTTTAACCGCAAGAGGCGGAATGACATCTCACGCTGCTGTGGTAGCTCGCGGTATGGGAACTCCGTGCGTGGCTGGCGCGGGCGAAATAGTCGTGGACTATGGTGCTAAAAAATTCTCGGTGGGGAATATCACCGTCAAAGAAGGAGACTGGATTTCCCTAAATGGAGCAGTTGGCGCTGTTTATGAGGGGAAAATCGACACGACAGAACCGAAACTTGTCGGCTATTTTGGGACGATTATGGAATGGGCGGACAAGTTCAGAAAAATTAGCGTGAGAACAAATGCCGATACTCCACACGATACGCAGGTCGCCGTTGATTTTGGAGCGGAAGGAATTGGGCTTACCCGGACAGAACATATGTTCTTTGAAGAAAATAGAATTGTCTCCTTCAGGCGGTTAATTCTCGTGGCAGAGGAAGTCAAAACGCTGCGCGAAGCACTGGAAAATGAAGATAATCCAGACAGGCGCGCCCAACTCGAAGAAAAACTATCTGAACCGCTCAAACAATATAACCAGGCGCTGGATGAACTATTGCCATTGCAGCGTGAGGATTTTATAGGTATTTTCCGTGTGTTAAAGGGAAGACCGGCAATTATAAGATTGCTCGACCCTCCGCTGCACGAATTTCTTCCGCAGGACGAAAAGGGTCAGCGCGAAATGGCAGAGGCAATGGGAGTATCATACGAAAAGGTTAAGCAAACGGTGGAATCTCTTCACGAATTCAATCCAATGCTTGGTCATCGCGGCTGCCGTCTCGGGCTAACATATCCCGAAGTCTCGGATATGCAGGTTCGGGCGATAATAGAAGCCGCAATTACGGTGAAAAAAGAGGGTATAGCAGTTCATCCGGAAATAATGATTCCTCTCGTTGGTCATTACAAAGAACTTGCCATAGCACGCCAACGCGCTGAAAAGGTCATCAAAAAGGTGTTCGAAGAGCAGGGTGAAACCGTTGAATATCAAATCGGCACGATGATAGAAGTTCCCCGTGGTGCATTGACCGCTGACGAAATAGCCAGATACGCCGACTTTTTCTCCTTTGGCACGAACGATTTGACGCAGATGGGTGCAGGATTTTCAAGGGATGATGCAGGAAAATTCCTTGGAGATTATGTAAAAATGGGGATTTACGAACACGACCCGTTCCAGGTGCTCGACCAGGACGGAATTGGTAGATTGATGAAGATTGCTGTAAAGTATGGTCGTCAATCCAATCCTGAACTGGAAGTTGGTATCTGTGGCGAACACGGTGGAGAACCTGCGTCGGTTATGTTCTGTCATAGAATTGGCCTCGATTATGTTAGCTGTTCGCCGTATCGTGTGCCAATCGCAAGGCTTTCTGCGGCACACGCTGCCATATTATATGGCGAACCCGGGCAGGAAATTCAAGGAGATAAATTATTCTAAACTCGTTTTCTCATCGTATAATCCAGCATCACATTTTTTAGGAGAAAGTGATGAAATACAATAGTTGCGTCGTAAAATGTGTCATCATTGCGGTTTTTTCCATATACAGTTCACTGTCTGTCGCTCAGACGGTTGGCATTCGTGCTGGTGTGGGACAGTTCGCTTCTCAGGCGGAAGAAATAGACGGAAGTTCTGGAAATTCATTTCTCGCTGGAATAAGTCTAAATCCAAAACCGACATTCAGGATAGACATAGGTTTTAGATATAATCAGACAGGTGAAGCTGAAGTCTCAACTATCCCTGCGATGACTTCACTTTTCACAGTTGAAAAAATCAAGAGGAAAATCGGGTATTCAGCGGTATATGCCGCGCCTGGATTGAACATCGACCTTTCGAGCATTGGTTCAGGTATTGGAGCTTATGTGTATGGTGGTGCTGGCGTATCGTTTTCCACTGTCGTTAATAAGATCGAATATTCCGAAACTGGCGTCAGTTCCACATATATGCTCGAGCAAACAGATAGAGATAGCTGGAAATTTTTCTGGCTGCTTGGTGCAGGCGCGAAGGTTCAGGTATTTTATCTCGGTGTCTTTGGAGAATTTTCGTATTACGATGGGAATGCTATGGAATATAATGCCGTCACTGTTTCCGATGTGGAAATCCTGCCCGGTGGAACAGTTGAACCACGGGGATTTGCGGCGTATGTGGGAATTTGCTGGAACTGATATTTTTCGATTACGAGATAAAATGTTATGGAAATGCGAAAATACTCTAATTCATATAATCGTGTTTTGTTCGGGGTGGTTCTCGTCGTATCTATATTTTCAATAGCGCTTACCAGAAAGCCGCATATACTCGAATTTATACATTATTATCTTGGCGCAAAATATAATTCAGAAGTAAATTATACTGGACTATACGATGCCATTACGACCGCACTGTCGGAAGTTTATGGCAAAAATTATATAAATGAAAAAATAAAATATGTGAGAAACCTGAAGACAGATGAATATATATCCGTTGACGATGCGATAAGCAATTACGAAAAAAACAGACACAGGTGGACTCCCGAAAGATGGAAACAATTTGTGGCGGATGTGAGATTTTTTGATACTGCACTATCTATCTATTCGAAAAAATCAAATTTCAAACACTGGCAGAAAATACTCGTTGACCACGGATATAATGCTACACCATTATATACTACCTATGTTGCCCCTGTGGTAAATATAATACGATTAAGTAT
>JAGHAI010000217.1 GCA_021161555.1 bacterium | reverse complement strand
ATAAAATTGCATTGATAATGCCAGGAAAAGTTAAAAAGAAGGTAATGCCCCGTCATCTTGCCAGGCGTGGTGTTCTGATGGCGATGTTCGCACACCAGATTGGTGGCGAAAACGACCCCGAAAAACTGTTCAATACGGTTCTATCGTTAGACGAAATTCCGCCTTCTGTCGTCGATTTTTTCAAAGAACTGCTTTTGGCAACATTAAATAGAGAAAAATTTGCCGATGAGATAATTCAAAAAGTTATCGAAAACTGGGAAATTGAGCGTATTTCCGCCGTTGATAGGAACATTTTGCGCATTGGCATCACGGAATTTTTAGATTTTCCTTCGATTTCGCACAAAGTTACGATTGACGAAGCGGTGGAACTGGCTAAGGAATTTGGAAGCGAAAACAGTTCAAAATTTGTGAACGGAGTAATCGACGCATCGCTGAGAGAACTTGTGGCGGAAAATCTCGTAGAACTGGATGGGGAAGAATGAAGATAGGTTTTTTATCTGATATACACGGAAATTATGATGCGCTTCAGGTTGCATTGTCGAATTTTTCTGAGCGCAATGTCGATGAGATAATATGTCTCGGCGATATTGTCGGTTATGGGGCTGAGCCGGGAAAGTGCGTTGATGAAATCAGCCGAAGGGCGAAGATTGTCGTTGCAGGCAATCACGATTGGGCATCGGTGGGGAAAACAGATATAACATATTTCAACCGCTATGGCAGAGAGGCAATTCTGTGGACTTCGGAAGTTCTTATGCCGCACCAAAGGTCGTTTCTGGCGAACTTGAAACTATCGCATTTCGATTCGAACTGGTGTGCTGTTCATTCAACTCCTCACGAACCATCGCGATGGCAGTATATTTTTTCATCATCGGACGCGTTGAGGCAATTTGAATATTTTGACAGGAAAATTTGTCTTATTGGGCATTCGCACATACCAGGTGTTTTCACAGATAAGGGAGACCATATACAAATATCCATACCTTTCGATGAAAGCGAAACAATTGTTAAAATATTGGGAGATAGGAGGTATATCGTAAATATAGGAAGCGTTGGACAACCGAGGGATAATGATGTCAGGGGAAGTATTGTGGTGTATGACACCGAAGCAGAGATAATAAATTTCATCCGTTTTTTCTATCCCGTTCCCCAGGCTCAGAAAAAAATCCTATCCGCAGGACTTCCCAGATTTCTTGCCGATAGATTGGAACAGGGGATATGAAGGTTGGCATTTGGCTTATGAGGTTTTTTATCATTATCTTTAACAAAAGTGAAAATTTGCGCATAAAATTATTAGTTAAGTATGCAAGATTGGGGAAATAATATGGATGGCTTCGTGACATCTGTGACCGCCATAAATGGCCTGGAACAGACCGGAACTGCTGATAGCGTTGTGATTGGACTTTCCGATATGGGAGCGGATACAAATGAAATATTGATGTGGAATGGTTCCCAGTGGATACCTGGAACTCCGTCCTTCCCGTCGAATATATGGGCTGAAAATGGCAGCGGAAACCACCGATGTCGCATTGAAGTTTAATGTTCAGCATAATGGAACTTTTGTCGATGGAATGCTAATAGACACTCTGGGCAATGTGAAAGCATACAACAACCTCGGCGTTGGCGGAGATGCGGTGAACAGGCTTTCTGTATATGGAACCGCCAATTTCAGCGCGGTGGGCATTGGAACGACTACGCCTGCAAATGCCCTGTCTGTGAATGGTGACGCCGATATTTCGGGAAAGTTGGGAATTGGAACGACGACACCGCTACATGAACTTGATGTTAGAGGATACAATACTTATGCTATAACGCAGTTTGCCAACTATGATACCTCTTTAACAACAAATCCAGCAGCTATATTAGCGGTATGCGACCAAAGTCCCGTGGGTACTGTGATTAAGGTGTTTGGAAGTAATAAGGGAATAGATGTTAATTGTCGGCCAAACCCATCTTATATTGATAATTCAGAGGCGATTCATGCGGTAGCCTGGGCTGGGACATTATATAATTGTGGTGTGTATGGTCAAGCTGTTGGTCCGGCTGGCACTACAATTTACGGTGTATATTATTTCGGGTGGGCTTGCAGGCTCCGGGACGAAATCAGCCGTCGTCCGAACGCCTGAAGGCCCGAAAGCCGTCTACTGTCAGGAATCTCCTGAAAACTGGTTCGAAGATTTCGGGACGGCACACTTTCATAATGGTCAAGTGCATATAAAAATAGCCGAAGATTTTCGACAGACAGTTACCATTGATGACGAACACAAATACAAAGTATTTATCACGCCCTATGGGGACATTGGAAGGTGGTGGGTGGTTCGAGACAAAGACCTCTCTGGCTTCAAAATTTTCGCTCCCGATGCCCCCGACGGTGCCGAAATAGATTATCGAATAGTCGCAAAGAGGGAGGGATATGAGGACCTGCGCCTCAAACCTGCCCCGAGCGCATATACCGACCACTTCCTCTACCCTGACATAAACGATGTTCCGCAGGAATACCGTTTGAAATGGATGGAAAACTATCCGCAGGAAGAATGGGAGGACAGCTGGCTCGATGCGCTCACACCAGAGCAAAAAGCTGAAATAGAGAAGATGAGGATAAATGAAGATAAATAGTCATAAACAATAAATAGGGGGCTATAGATGAAACCGATTCGTGCTATTCTCATACTCTTTTTCGCGTTTGTTGTGTTTATGGTATTTTTTGCCGGAACGGACGCGAAAGATTTTTTGGAAAATTATATTGCTATGACATCGAGTGAAGATATACATTCAGTTGCTCCTGAAGATGAAAATGTATTGTCTCCCGTTTTCGATGTTGACATAGCAAACTATGGCAATCAGCGTCCGCTATTTTTCAAAAAACTTTCTCAAAGGACAAAGGAAATACTCGGTCTTGACCCGAATAAAGACGACACAGATGGCGATGGAATCCCCGATGTGGTTGAAATTGCCATAAATTCCGACCCGCTCGAAAAATTCACCGAGCAGCTTGGCTATAACGATTACGATGCCTATTTCAAATACGGGATGTATCCGCCGCTGTCGAGCAGGAGAGCGCCAGACGACCTGCCCGAACCACCGATGCCGAAGTATTATAAGGACGGCCCGACGCCGTCCACTTTTATTCGTCCTGCGATTGTCAGAGATAAGGGCGCGCCGATTGTGCTGGAATATAAGAGGCTTGTAAAACAGGGAAAGGATAAGGAAGCGAAGGATGTCAGGCGACGAGCAATTTTGCAGTATGTTCTGATAATGTATGGGGAAGGTATGCTCGCGGAAGTTGCTGAAGGGGAACATCCGGGGTTTCTTATGAGGATTTCGGAAGACTTTCCCGATTATTACGGCGATACGGATACCGACCTCGATGGAATTCCAGACCTGATGGAGGAATGAGGACATCTATTTGGAGGGATGAACTATGACGAATATGGCTCTTTTTACTGGGATAGGCTTTACTTTCTTGCAACCACATTTCCTGCTGGATATGATGGTGTAATAATTCAGAATTATATCTATGAGGATTCTTCCACAGGTTTTCGTTTTGTGAAGACCGACCCGAATTTGTGGGATACAGACAACGATGGCATTGACGATTATTTTGAATATTTGTGGCATAGCTGTCCGCTTCTGCGTTATTCCGATTGGTCTTCCGGTTCGAAGGATGACCACGATAAAATCTATGAGAATTTTACGGCGCCTCGACCCGATTGGATTTTGACAAATCACGACTGGGACGATGACGGCATCCCTAACGGAGCGGAGCATTATTTTATGGCGGAAGTTCTCGGTGCGCAGCTCGACCCCGAATGTGCTTCTTCCGATTGGGACCAATACGATGATAGGGAAGAATGGATGAGCTGGTGGTATAAGGATGGCAGTTATCCCTATCCGCTGGATGACCCGCTCCCTTATGTCGTGCGGAATGGGTGTCATCCTTTAATTCCCGCATATCCAAAGATTGTGCTGATTCATCAGAAGGACAAGCTGCTTCTTCCTTTCAACAGCACATTTGCGGCGGCACGCGGTATTTCCGGCGAAAGTGAACTAACAGCAGAAGTAGAAAATGAGGCTAAAGTCGATATCACCATAAAATGGGGATTTATTCCTGTTGTGGATGTATCTGCTGGAGCGAAGAATATGGCAAAGGCTTCGAGTTCCGTAACTTCTGCCTGGGATATGACTTCAACGACTACCTATGATTACAGTCAGGTGCAGGTATTGAATTACTATACATTGAAGAATATAGGAACTGAACCTCTCGATTTTAACGCTACTGGAACGGAGTATTTCAATGAGAAAGTAAACATATACTGGCCCAATGATGCGAACAGGATATTTGCCTTTGAACAGTACATTGGCGGAGCAGATGGTCTTATTCCATATACCGGCGGGGAATCCGAACTGCCCGATTCGATAAATCTTGTGATAAACAATACACTTCACGATTTAGTTGGAATAGAAACTGAAATAGGCAATACTGACAATCCAATACCGGATATGAGCACTTTTAATACTTTTGCCACCGTATCTGGAATAGTTAATTCTGCCATATCATTCTTCCTTCCCGCCATTCCGGGTGCTGGATACATCGCTACTCGAATTGCCCTGACGGGGGAAATGATTGCCGGACAGATAATTGTGGCTTCCTATGAGAATGATTTGTATCGGGATTTCATCGATGATTTTGCACAGGCAGACCATATGACTACGATAATTGCTCAACCGCCATCATATAATACTGGGGAAGATGGCAGATTCTCCTGCGATAATTTGTGCGACTGGACTTCAATTCAGGCTGCTCATAGAAATTATGTTACTATTATGTGTGTGTATCCCGGCGAAAGCGATTTTGACAATATACTCAAGGAATCTCCATATAAGCTTGAAAGCGAAATGGAAGACCCCACCGATTCCTTCTACACATTTGAGGAATTCATCGAAAAGTATGCCGGCACGAGAATAGAACCTTTCTACTTTGATTCAATCGGTGATATGGATACGCTCATCGGGGTTGGCTGCTTTCCAAATGTGGGATATAACGATACTGTAATTCCCCCCTTCTGCGATGATACCCTGACGAGTTTTGGCAGATGGGTCATCATAACGAGTATAGATACGGTGACGGAACCCGAACGCCTCGACGACCTCGAAACTGCGCCCGATGGTTCAAAATATCTTGGCGGTAACACCGTGCTGAAAAAGGGTGATATTTTTATATTGTATTATCTGCACGACCAGGATTCCGATTCGCTCTGCGATAATCTGGAATATGTTTTTGGGACGAACCCGTATCTGCGAGATACCGATGGTGATGGACTGGGCGATAAGTTTGAACTTGAGAATGCACTCGACCCCCTGAACAGAAACACCGATGGCTCGTACTACGATGCCTTTGACGGCGAAGAGTGGAATTTTTTGACTGAAAGTGAATGTTCTCGTGTGCCTGTTGGCTTGCCAGGTGGGGACACAATTCAGCCGCCGCGTTCTTCCTGGAACGATTATCTTATGGGCAGTCCGCGGACCGATTCTCTCGGCAATAGGGATTTTGTCCCATTCGTCTATAATCTCGGTGGTTATGATTCGGAGGAAGACGACCAGTATATGGATTATAATACAAATGGAGTTCCCGATTGGCTTGAAAAGTATTTTCACAACCCGATGGAGAGATGGGATGGCAGATTTGTCATTACCTGGGATGGAGAACAGACAATTGAGTTTCCGTGGGGATATACCGACAATATATTCGAATTTTTCAATATTGATTATGCTCCATCCTGCACCACACATCTTTGCACGCGCATTGTTGACCCCGACGATACCACAAACGGCGTTCTCGAAATCGTCTTCGACGATAAGAGCGAAACAGATGGCGTGTGGGACAATTCCTATGTGTATTTCAAATTGTTCAACTGCGATATAGATGTTTCTCCTTCGATGGAACTTTCATACGATTTGAAGCCGCTGACGGGAAATGGGAAATTGATTTGCATCGATTTGATTTTTTCCGATGGTTTTCGTTCGATTGTTGTGGATACATTTGTTGATGTTGATGGTTTCAGAATGCATCCCGCCTGGCGACCACAGGAATCTTATGCTATCGATGAATGGCATCATATAACGGCGTCCCTCACGCAGTTTGCGGGAAAGAAGATTATTGGGATTCTCGTTGGGTATGAGGACGACCCGAATAGCATTAGCGGGCTCGTTCACGCCTATCTGGATAATCTCACAATTCGCACGAAGAACATTGTCTTCGATTTTGAACCCGAACACGCGCCGTCGGAAGGTTTTTCAGAGAACTACCTCATCGAAAACAACAATATGCACGGCTGGGATGGAATTGGTGAACCGCAGTGTGTGATAAAAGGGCTTCCCACCGATGATGACACTCTGCCGCGAGGGGTAATCGATACGATGCGGTTTGGTCCAAGGGATTCGCTTTACGAGGTGAGCGCAAATATATATCCGTTTGACCTCGCTCCCGATGATGACTTTTTGTTTTCGTTTGCATTTGCTCTGCTGCCGCGTTCTCTGGGGTATCTCGTCGATGAAAATACCGCTATGGGATACTACATCTGGCAGGAATATTCCCCCGTCTTATACCCGGAAAGGAATGATTTGCCCCGATTAAATCCCCCGAAGGTGGTTGTAGATTTGCTGATGGTTTCTCCTGATTATGATGATACGCTGTTTCTCTACGATTATCTCGACAGCATCGGCATAGATTTCGAAGACCAGTTTGGTGCGTCGATTTTCCCGATTGAAAGAAATCATTTCGATTCCGATTCCAATTTGACCTGGCGACCTGTTTCGGGCAATTTCTGGCGATATATAGACCTGAAAATTCCCGAGGAAATGGAAGGATGGTATGTGGAAAATGTTCTCGTGAGATATAAGACGAATCTGCCATATATCGGCAATTTGCGAGCCTATATCGACAATGTTGCGATTTTCGAGCGCAAACCCGATTACTATGAAAATTCGCATTACAGATATTTCGGTGCGCCTCTGCTCGATGCCGTCGATAACAACAACCTGGCTTTCGGACTACAATTTAATTGCGGAAGATGGAAGGAATTTCACTCCGCAGCTGCGAGGCGACCCGACGGAAGAATGGGTGCAGGTTCATCTCGATATTCCGCCTGCGCTCGAAGGTAAACTGGTGAAATCCATAGCGATATATTACAAAAAGCCATCCGTCGTCGATGCGGCGCACATTAACATACTTGTGGATGAAGTGCTGCTGACATTCTGATATTTTTTCATTCGTAGAGACGCGAAATCCTGCGTCTCTGCGCTGTTTCCGTTAAATGCCAGAGGCTAATGAAAACCGCAAACACCGCTGGGCGCTCAAGATATTCTTTATCCTGCTCTTGAAGTGATAAGAAATCGGGGAATTTTATTCTCTTTTTTGAAAAAAGCCTTCTTTCTTCATTGCTTCCATTGAAGCCCTATTACTTGGACCATCTCCCCTGGCTACGAAAACTCCAACATTTTCACCAACCGCTTCCGAAATTTCCGCAATATCTTTATGTGTAAATCCCGGACAGAGAAGAATCGACTGAATGCCCTGCTCCTTGACATACTTTTTGCATATCTCAATTGCCTCTTCCTGTTCTCTGACTACTACCGCAAAGAGCTTATAATATTTCGGCGTTTCAATAACACATCTATGCTTCTCTGCCTCTGCATCGGGAGCATGGGCGAGGAATAAGACATTAAATGCCATAACTATAACCTCCTGCTGTAGTTTTGTATATTTTCTTCAATTTCTTGAAGCAACATATCTTCTGATAAATCTTATTGTTATTTTCTCCTGAGATATGATTTATGTTTCGTTTGTTTCCCACGACTAAAGTCGTGGGTTGCATTGTTTGATAAGTCGTGGGTTGCGTGTTGTATTCCCACCACTGAAGTGGTGCGTTGCGACCCCCTGCTCGATTGCTTCGCAATCTCGCTTGTCCCCCTTAACAAGGGGGACAGATTTTGAGCGCCAGCGAAAAATCAGGGGGTCACTCCACCACAATCGTCAGTTCGTCGCTCCAGTCTCCTGCGCCGAAGACAGATTGTCAAAGGCTTCGTCAAAATTCGTCCGCAATGTGTCCGGCAGTTTCCACACCTCGCCAGAATATTTGTCATGAGCATCCGCAATGAGATAACCCTGCTCGATGAGTGCGCTGACAGAACGATAATAACCTTTCCCCATAGTTCCCTCCTGAATTTGTTATAATAGTTTCTGTGGTTTTTCACTTTCTCTTATTTCTCGCCTGGCTCTTTTTAGGGTTTCCCTTATATCGGGGATATTTGGACGCTTGCCATCGAAATAATCTTTAACTGTAAAAATTTGAATTTTGGGATATGTTTTTGCTCTCGTTCCAGGCATATGAAATAATCCAGCACCGGCAGCTTCGGTGAGCATTCCTTTTGTCGGTTCATTTAAAGCTAAAAGTAAACCCATTGCAGCATTTTCCCTTTCGACTACATGGGCAAGGTCGCGAACATCTTTGGGCTGATAATTTCCCCCTTTGACAGAGATAATTATTGTATGTTCTATGCCATTGTTATCTTTAAAATACATAAAGCCATCGATTCCGCTGTCTCCTCCGCCTTCGCTTTTGTGAGGCTGTCCTCCAAGTGCAGTAATAAACCATCGTTCGAAAAGAAATTTCCCCTGCCGAGTGGATGCCATTTTATTTGCACTATCCACATCTGTTGGTATCCCTTTTACTTCATATTTTACATCGGGAAAATGTTCTTTTATTCTTTTTTCTATTAAATTGATTGCAAGAATTGTGATGTCAATTCCAATCCATTTTCTTCCGAGTTTTTCTGCGGCGGCAATGGTTGTTCCACATCCGCAAAACGGGTCTAAAACTACATCGCCTTCATTCGACGATGCCTTTATTATCCGCTCCAAAAGAGCAAGGGGCTTTTGAGTGGGATAACCAAGTTTTTCTTTT
>JAGHAI010000126.1 GCA_021161555.1 bacterium | reverse complement strand
GCACCAATTGCCGAAATTTTCGATAGGTCATCGACATTGTTATACGCAGATTGCGATGGCAAACCCACAAGATTCCAATCGGGCTGAACTTTCAGATTGAAAATTTTGGGCGTCTCATAGATTGCGGTTATCGTCGCCTCTGCGGAAGGCGGGATAACAGCAGAATCGAGGATGAAAATATCGAACGAATCGTTCCACAAAAATGCTCCATCGGGAAATTGCATAAAATCCCACCAGACAAGCGCCGATGCAGTGTCAAGGTTCGTTATATGCCACACACAGGTTTCGGCAGTTTCGCTCTGAAAATTTCTCTCCATATACTCAGAAAAAGTTCCCAGCCTAACATCGCTTGCAGAAGGTTCCGGCGGCAACATCAGCAAATCACAGGCGGGGTCATATCCCGCTGACGCACCGTTCATCTGCCCGATGACGAGATTGGTCGCAGCCTTTCCGTTCACCTTTGCCGCAATCGCAGCCATCCAGCGGCGGCGAAAAGTTATCGTCGCACAAAAATCATCCGCGCAGTTCGGAATTCCATAATCGGGGTCATCGCAGAGATTTTGCAGACATATTTCATAAGGCAGGTTCGGTTCTGACAGCGGCGCACTATCAGGATTGGTCCACACGGAAGCGAATTTGCCATAGGTGAACATATTCGTCGCTATCGTCTCACCTGATACAACTGCTCTGTGTGATGTGGAAATTCTTCCGCTGACTGAATCGATGACGAGCCAGGCGCACAACTTTCGGCGGAAATTGACGACGGCGCTGTCATCGGGAACGGACAAAACCACCACAGGCGGGGATAAATCGACGAGAAACCGCGTGCAGACGACATCGGAAAGCGGGTCATCCACAGTAGTTCTGACATCAACAAGGCAGATATGAACAGTGTCGCCATCTCCATACGGAACAGCAGGACTGAAAACTATCGTGTCGTCCTCAAATGTAATTGTCCCATCATCCCAGTGAAAGGTGTCGTCATCCGCGACTATCACGATTGTATTTGCATCAATTATCCGCTCCGAGAATATGGCAAAAACCGTCCGCTGAAGTGAATCGGATGTTATGGCATCATAAAACGGCAGAACAACATCGGCGTTGACGGGGGAAATCGTATAAAAACCCGCATATATAAAGACCTTCCCCGTGTCGTGATAATCAGGTGAACCGACGGCGAAATCGGAAAATCCATCCGCTGTGATGTCGCCAAGTTTTTCAATCGACCATCCAAAATTTCCATCGGATGTGTCCGCACGGCAGAAATAATCGCAAATTGTATCGGGATGAGCGCTTCCGCGAAAAATTAAAACTTCACCTGGGTAGGTATCCGTTTCAGGGTCATAATCCGCAGACACGGCAAAATCACAAAAGCCGTCGTTATCGACATCTCCGACGGCTCCCACGCACCCGCCGAGATTATCGTTTCCATTTCTTCCAGTTATGATAAAATCAGGAATTTCAAACGGCGACGAAGTTCCCGATTTCCCGCGATAGATGTATGCCCGACCATAACAGGAATCATCCACACAATAATTGTATGCTCCGCTGATTATGTCGTCGAATCCATCGCCGTCGATGTCGCCCAATCCCGCCACCGTTCCGCCGAAGAAATTCATCGGAAATTCTCCTGTGAACACAAATTCGGGGATTTCTACGCCAATTGTGATTCTATCTCCGGTGAATATGTATGCGGCGCCGGGCTTCAAAGGTGGCGAACCACCTGCCTGCGCCGCACCGACGAGAAGGTCGAAAATTCCATCGCCATCGAAATCGATGCGCCCGTCGAGGCAGGTGCCAAAGTCATCGAGAGAATCGAGACCTGTCAGCACGACATCAGGAATTGTATCGAAAACTTCCCCGCCAAAATATATATAAACTCTTCCCGTTCGCCAGCCTCTCTCATCGTTGTAAAGCGCTCCCACAGCGACATCGTCATATCCATCCCCATTGATGTCGCCCAATCCAGCGGAAGAATAGCCAAAATTATCGTAAGGATTTTCTCCGCCGAAGACGACATCTGGCACATCGTCGAAATCGGGACCGCCGAAGAAAATGTATGCCGCCCCGATGTGGTCAACCACATTCGCCCCGGCGAGCAAATCATCATATCCATCGCCGTTGAAATCGCCAGCGCAGTCGAGGGAAATTCCCATCTGGTCTCCAGAGGAAAGCCCGTTAATCATCATCGCAGGCGCTGAAAAATCTCCAGCCAGATACACATAGACCGCACCACGAGGATATGGTTCGCCATAAATCTTCGTCATCGGCGCACCGACGGCAATATCATCGATGCCATCTCCGTCAAAATCTCCGCCGGCAATGGACCAGCCAAAATTCCCCGAAGACCCAGGTTCAACGAGAACAAGAGAAGGCAGAAGTTCTTCGGCGGCAAATATATTCGCGAGAAGAAATAACAGCAATATAATCGAAACGATATGCCTCATATTTACACCCGAACCAGAAAATTTTCTCCTGCAAAATATTTATGCAAAAAAACCAGAATTTTATCATTTTATGCGGTGCTTTTCCAGAGATGACACCGCAACCACGACGGACGGAACTATTATGAACTGCACGATTATCCCCGGAATTCCCTGCATAACAGCGCCGGTCGTAAGCGCAATCGCTCCCTTATGCGATAGGAAAGCAGGCGCTCCAATTAAAAACACAAGCCACCAGCCGAGCGCAAAAAAAATTTTTGATATGAAAATTGCAAAAGTCAGCGACAGGAAGATGTTGAATTTCAGCCTGCGATGGAACAATCCGGCGAAAAATCCCATCGACCCAAGTTCGAGCATCATAGCGATGAACAGAGGAAAGGGCGGCATTCCCGATACTATGAAATTAAACGGCGGCGCGACTATGCCGAGCAGAAAACCCGCAAACGGACCTATGAGAAAACCCGCAAGTTGAACAGGAATGTGCATAGGCAAAAATGTCTTTCCACCTGCGCGAACCGTAAGATGTATCAGATACTGCATCACAAACGCAAGCGCAAGCAGAACTGCAAACTACGATATCTTTAG
>JAGHAI010000214.1 GCA_021161555.1 bacterium | reverse complement strand
CATTACTTACCCCCATATATGAAGTATTTACGAATATTATAATAAACACAACGACTAAAAAGTCAAGGAAAAATTTTACTTTATGAGGATATTTTTTATTTTATAAACCTGCCGATAAAAATATTCCTTTTTTACAAAATAAATTTATATTTTGCAAAAATGTAATTTTTTGTTCAACACAATCGAGGGATAGTAATTATGAGTGATAGGAAAGAACAGCATCCATCGGATGAATACAGTATCAGACTTGAGAAACTTGAGCGACTGCGTGAGCTGGGAATTGACCCTTATCCCGCCCGTGTGCAAGTTGATATGCCGCTTCACGAATTGCGCAGAAATTTTTCGGTGCTTGAGGGCAGAGGTGATGTGATAACCGTTGCCGGGCGGGTAATGTCAAAGCGAATGCATGGAAAAAGTTCCTTCGCTCACATTCAGGACGGAAGCGACAAATTTCAGATTTATTTAAAATTCGACATCGTGGGCGAGGAGCAATACAAATTTTACAAAAAATACATAGATGTCGGCGATTTCGTTCAGGTAAGCGGCACGCTTTTTAAGACTCGCACTGGCGAGGAAACTCTGCTCGTGGAAAAATTCGTGCTTCTCGCAAAGCCGTTGCGTCCGCTTCCCGAAAAGTGGCACGGGCTTGCCGATGAGGATAAAAAACTTCGCCAGCGCTACCTCGATATGCTGATGAATCCGCAGGTTGCAGAACGATTTATCAAAAGGGCGAAATTGCTTCGCTCGATGAGGGATTTTCTGGACAAACACGGTTTCGTCGAAGTTGAAACGCCAATTCTTCAGCCGATATACGGCGGCGCAAACGCAAGACCTTTCAGTACATATCACAACGCCCTCGATATGAAACTATTTCTGCGAATTGCGACGGAATTGTATCTGAAACGGCTCATAATCGGCGGAATGGACAGAGTTTATGAAATCGGCAAAAATTTTCGAAATGAAGGCATCGACAGGATGCACAATCCCGAGTTCACGGCGCTTGAAGTATATGAGGCTTACACCGATTACGATGGAATGATGAAACTTACACAGGCGCTTTTGAGGCACATCGTCGAGGAAACGAGCGGTTCGCTTTCGGTGACATATCAGGGAATTGACACGAACCTCGCGCCGGATTTCAAAAAAGTTCCGTTCTGGCGGGCGATTGCAGAAAGGACGGGGCGCGACTTTTCCACCGCCGACCGAAGCGAATTGATTGAATATTTGAAGGCGGAAAATATTGAGTTCGACGAAAATCTTCCAGAATATTCTCTCGTGGATGAAATCTTCAAGGAAAAGGTCGAAGGGACATTGATAGAACCGACATTCATCGTTGATTATCCGCTGGAACTTTCGCCGCTTGCGAAACAGAAGCGAGAAAATACTGCGCTGGTGGAACGGTTTGAACTGTTCTGGTATGGTATGGAAATAGCCAATGCGTTCACGGAATTGAACGACCCCGTTGAGCAGCGCCGCCGTTTTGAAGAGCAGATGGAACGCAGGGCAAAAGGCGACCCCGAAGCGCAAATTCTCGACGAAGATTTCTTAACCGCATTAGAACACGGAATGCCACCAACTGGCGGTATGGGAATGGGAATTGACAGGCTTGCGATGATTTTGACCGATAGTTATACGATTCGCGATGTGATTATATTTCCGCAGTTGCGGACGAAAATGCAAAATGTCATCGAAGACAACGACGAGGATGAAAAATGACCATCGGCGAGGAAAGAAATTTATACGCGATAGTCCTTGCGGCTGGCAAGGGCAAGCGAATGAAGTCTCAACTGCCGAAGGTGCTTCACAAACTTGGCGAAAAGACACTCATCGACTGGGTTCTGGATGTGGTCGAAGAAATCGATGTCTCCAAAAGCATCGTCGTTGTTGGGTTTGAACGCGAACAGGTGATTTCGCACATTCGCGGCAGCAGAAATGCCGAAAAATTCGATTTTGCCGTTCAGGATGAACTGCTTGGCACCGCCGACGCCGTAAAGAGAGCATTGCCACTTCTTCCTGCCAGCGGCGATGTATTTGTTCTTTGCGGCGATGTTCCTATGCTGCGCGCAGAAACGCTTGAAGAAATGTTTGCGCTTCACAAAGATACATCCGCAGCGGCGACAATTCTCACGGCAATCATTGACGACCCCACAGGATACGGGCGCATCGTGAGAGATGAAGATGGATATGTCGAAAAAATCGTCGAACACAGGGATGCTTCGCCGGGCGAACTGCTCGTAAAGGAGATAAATTCGGGAACTTATATATTTGACTTAAAAATTTTGCGGAAGGCGATTTTGCTGGTGAAAAACGAAAATGCGCAGAAGGAATTTTATCTCACCGATGTAATTCGCATTATGCGCAGCTGGAATTTAAAAATATCTGCGATTTCCGTGAAAAACAGGTGGGAAGTTGAAGGCGTGAATTCGAAGGAGCAACTTGAAAGAATGGAAAAAATGTTAAACAGGAGGAAAGTATGAACGGGAAAATGATGAACGGGAAATTGCAAATCGAGCTGCCGGAAGAAGTAGCCGAAGGCATATATGCAAATCTCGTGGCGATAGCACATTCGCCGTCGGAATTTGTTCTCGATTTTGTGAGGGCGGTTCCTGGCGTGCCAAAGGCAAAAGTGCAGACCCGCGTGATTATGACGCCGATTAACGCAAAAGGTTTGATGAAGGCACTCGAAGACAACATCAAAAAATATGAATCGAAGTTCGGCGAAATCAAAGTGGGGGAAAAAAGTCAGGGAAAGACAATCGGATTTTCCACAGAGGAATAGCCATTATATATGACAATTTGAATGCGCCGTTTCGTCAGCGTGTCTTATTGTATCTCACAGTTCGACATCAGGCAATGGAATTTATGTCAGCAAGAAAACCCGATTTTTTAATGGCTGCTTAATTTTCAGTTGCAACTCATAATTTGACATCAATCAATGAGATTTATACCAACGCAATAACCTGATTTTTAATGGCTTCTGAATTTTCAGTTGCAATTCGAATTCGGCGTTAATCAATGGAATTTGTATCAACGCAATAACCTGATTTTTAAAAATTTTCTCATTTGATATAACTCTACCTGCTTTTATATTCTGTTGCAATCAAAAGGGAGTGTGAGAGATGGGTTTCTGGCAATGGATATCGCCTCTTCTTCTGCAGACTGCGGTTATCACTGCGATAATTTTTGTTCTTCTGGTGATATTTGAATTTCTTGCAATCAGATTTACATCCTTCATAGAGCAGAAGATATCGGGCAGGCGCTGGGTTCAGTATATAATTTCTTCGCTTGCGGGTTCCATACCTGGCTGCACTGGAGTTTTCGCCATCGATGCGGCGTATATGGCGGGTTTTGTTGGTTTTGGCGGAATTATCTCTGCGACTGTGGCGACATTCGGCGACGAAGCGTTCGTCCTCATAGGACAGGCGGCGCTTCCCGATTCGCCGATTAAATGGCAGATGCTTGCTGTTGTGTTCGTCATTTTATTTGTGCTGGGTGTTATTGCCGGGCGCCTCGCCGACCTGTTTGCGAAGAAGACAAAGATGGTATTCTGCCAAAAGTGTCTCATCGAAAAGCACGAATACATCGACACGACTTCCACGAGAAAAATCCCTGTGAAGCATTTTCTGTCGGAACACATCTGGGGACACATCATCAAAAAGCACATACCGAACATTGTCCTGTGGATTTTCGTGAGCCTCGTGATTGTCAAGGCGCTGAACCAATCGTTCGATATGGAGACGATAATCACTCGCAATAAGTTCGTCCTCGTGCTTGCGGCGGCGATAATTGGCATTCTTCCGCTTTCGGGTCCCAATTTGATTTTCATCACGCTTTTTGCGCAGGGGCAACTTCCGTTTTCGATTTTCCTCACAAATTCTATCGTTCAGGATGGGCACGGTTTGCTGCCGATATTGGGTTTTTCCGTCGAAGATGCGGTGAAAATCAAGGCGTTTAATCTGTTGTTCGGCTTGCTTGTGGGATACATTTTTGCGGCTTTCGGGATATAGTTTCTAATTTTTTTGATTGCCTGCTTCGAAAAAATTTTCCTTCAATCGTCGTTGGTGTCCAAAAAATTATTCTGGACTTTTTATTTTTAAAAAACCGATTATGTTCATATCTTTTATTCGCTGATTTCCAAAATATTTATGGAGGCGAGTTATGTCGAAGAAGGAATTGAGCGATGCAGATATCGAAAAGATGCGTCGCGTTGGCATCGATGAGGATGAAAATACCCGCACGGGCACATTCACCGTCATAGACGACGAAATAGATAAAGTCAGTTCCCGCGACGATGGTGTGGAAATTCTCGGTTTACCTGCGGCGATGAAAAAATACGACGATGTCAAAAAAATGCTGTGGTCATTGGTTGACCCACACAAGGATGAATACACGAAAGAAGTCTATCGGTTTGAGCAGGAAAAACACCCCGTGGGACAATTTCTGCGAATCAAGAGCGGAACGAAGTCGAAAAAGCCATTTCAGAGTTGCTTTTTCATAAAACTCGACCGCTTCACGCAGACAGTTCACAACATAATAGTAATAGAGGACGATGTCGAATTTCACATCATCTCAGGCTGTGCTGTGGCTTCCTACATCAACGACGGTATGCACATTGGCATCACAGAAATTTTTATCGGGAAAAATTCCACTTTATCATATACGATGATACACGACTGGGCGCCCGGGATGATTGTTCGCCCCCGAACGGGAATAACCGT
Organism: bacterium; assembly: GCA_021161555.1. GTDB lineage: Bacteria > UBP14 > UBA6098 > B30-G16 > B30-G16 > JAGHAI01. The sequence goes on along the minus strand of JAGHAI010000214.1, from coordinate 9,159 downwards.
CGACGAAAACAGCCACTTCATATCGAATTACATTTCGCTTCGCGCCACAAAAATGACGCAGATGTATCCCGAAGCGCATCTTGTTGGAGAAAAGGCATCCGCACGGTTTACATCGCTCATATTGAGCCCCGAAAATTCGATATACGACCTCGGTTCGCGAGTTTATCTTTCTGCGCCAAAAACGAGCGCAGAAATAATTTCGCGGGCAATTTCGAGCGGCGGAGATTCCATATCGCGAGGACATATAATTGCGGAAGCGCCGCAGACAAGAGGACATCTCGAATGCAACGGACTTTTCATAGTCGAGGGCGGCATCATCGACGCGGTTCCGCAGCTGACCGCAAAAGTGCAGGACACAGACCTATCACACGAAGCGGCACTTGGCAAAATCGACGAGGAAAAACTGGAATACCTGATGGCTCGCGGACTATCCAGAGAACAGTCGACACAGATGATTATAAAAGGCTTTCTCGATGTCGGCATTCTCGGACTGCCTCCCGCACTCGAAGAAGAAGTCCAGCGAAATATGGAACTGATGGAAGCAGGAGCATTTTAAACATTTTAAAATTTTGTGGAGTTGGCTGTGAAGATGCCTTTGCGCGGTGTTTGTCATTAACTTCATACATTCTGTATCGAAAACATTGCCGAATTAAAAAATCTGCCATACCACTGCGATGGACAGAAAAATCAAAATAATCACGCAGGATTTCTTTCCCATCGAGGGCGGAATTACCACCTGGGTTCATCATCTTGCGCTGGAACTTCAAAGGCTCGGCGCATCTGTGGAAGTCATAACGAGATACTGGCACGGCAGGACATACGACGATTCGATTTTCCCATACGAAGTGGTTCGATTGAACGATGGGAGATGGAAGAGCAGAAAATACCAAAGAATTTATAATTACATTTCCAGCGTCGCCGAACGGGACGAAAAATTTTCGGCAATATGCGCCAACTGGAAGATGGCGGTTCCGATGTGGTGGTATAATTCGCTTCGCACGAAAAAGGAAAAAATTCCTTACATCATTATGGTTCACGGGCTTGACGCATTCGAAAGCAGAATGTTCAATCGCTGGATGATGCGCAGAGTGTTGAACGGCGCCGATTTTGTCGTATCGGGAGCGAAAAATGTAGCGCAAATCATCCGCAGGGAACACCGATATTCGCCAGAAATTCCTATCATACACTGCGGCGTCGATGTGAACATCTTCAAGCCGATGTCAATTGAGGCAGAATTTTTTGAAAAATACAAAATCCCCCGCGATAGAAAGATAGTTCTTTCGCTCGGCAGACTGGTTCCGCGAAAAGGATTTGACAATGTTATAAGGGCATTGCCAATCATTGAAAAACAGGTTAGCAATTTTATGCACATAATAGCGGGGCGCGGAAAATATGAAAAATATTTAAAAAACCTCGCAGAAGAAATCGGCGTTTCCGACAGAGTGAAATTTGTTGGCTTCGTTCCCGACGAAGATGTTCCAAAATTTTTCAACATCGCCGATGTGTTCGCTATGCCGTCGAGGGAAATTGGCACCGACATAGAAGGATTTGGCATAACATATCTCGAAGCGAATGCGTGCGGGAAGCCTGTCGTCGCGGGTAATTCCGGCGGCGTTCCCGACGCGGTGGAAGATGGCGTGAATGGTTTGCTCGTCCCACCGGAAGATGTGAAAAAAATTGCAGACGCAATCACAAAATTTCTAGTCGATGAAAATTTTGCTCGAAAAATCGGAAAAAAGGGATTTGAAAGAGTGCACAGCAATTTCCTCTGGTCGATGACCGCAGAAAAATTTTTCAAACTTTTAAATCAGGATAATCGCGGGTGAATTATGAAAATCCTTTTTATCAACACCATAGGCGCAGATGTATGGGGCGGAGTTGAAAGCTGGATGATGAGAATCGGCTTGTTCCTTCGCAATAGAGGTCATAAAATATACTTTGCAGGAAGAAAAAACGGAAAATTTTTTAAAATAGTAATGCAGAAGGATTTTAAAATTCTTCCTCTGGTGGGAAAGTGGGATATTTCCCCCGGGACGATACTCAAAATCGCCAGACACATAGATGAAAAGAGCATCGACCTCGTGGTGGTGAACACCAACCGCGACCTGCGCCTGGGCGGAATTGCAAAAATGATATCGCGGCGAAAACCTGTGATAATAAATCGGCGCGGACTTCCAGCGTTCAGAAAAAAGTTGAGGCACAAAATTTCATCGAAATTTGCGGACTTCTTTCTCGTGCCATCGGAAGACCTCAAAAAATCACTCCTTAATTTTGGGTGGTTTTCTGCAGATAAGATAAAGGTCATCCCGAACTTTGTGAATGTGGAAAAAATTCGCCAGTTATCGCAGGAGAAATGCGATATTCAAATGGAAACGGATGCACCGATAATCGGTGCGGTGGCAAACCTCGTCGGACAGAAGGCGCTGCACATCTTGATAGAGGAGCATCCAATTTTAAGCGACAGAGAAATAAAATGCCGAACAGTAATCGTCGGGGATGGACCGCTTAAAAAATCACTCCTGCAAGCCGCCAGAAAACTGGATGTTATGGAAAAAATTTTCTTCCCGGGATTTTTTAAAAATCCATTTCCATTGGTGAGAAAATTTTACATACTTGTTCTTCCATCGATATTTGAACCGTTTGGTCAGGTTCTCATCGAAGCGGCGGCATTGGGGATTCCTTCGGTGGCATCCGATGTCGGCGGAATTCCAGAAGTTGTGGTGAACGGCGAAACGGGAATATTGGTGCCGCCAGAAAATCCAGTTGCGCTCGCAGATGCGATAGAAAACTTAATCAAGGACAGAACACTGCGCGACGAGATGAGCGCAAAAGCAATGGAACGGGCAAAATTGTTCGATGTTTCCATAGTCGCACCACAGGTTGAAGAGTTTTTTAAGTATGCGATAAACTATGCCTCGAAAAATTAAAAAAATAGAACTTTTTGGACGCAACCTACTGTCGCGGATTTTATCGATGCTTTTTTCTCAAAGGCAAACATTTCATCGTGTGCCTGCGGATGAAAAAATCGAACGCATTCTCCTCCTGCGGCAGGACAAAATTGGCGATATGGTGGTTTCACTGCCCGCAATTCGAATGGTGAGGAAAAATTTCCCCGAAGCGAGAATATGTCTCCTCGTATCACGGCGGAATGCGCCCGTGATTGAATATGAAGAAAGAGTTGAAAAAATATTCTACGAAAAAGCGCCACACAAATTTTTCGCATCTTTAATAAAAGCAAGAAAATTTCACCCCGATGTAATCATCGACCTTCAGATGAAACCTTCGACGACTTCTCTTTTATATGTCCTGTTTTCTGGCGCAAGATGGAAAGTCGGCGGGCGCAGAAGTGAAAAATCCCCCTTCAATGTGCAGGTTCCTGCGAACAAATCACTGCACATCGTCGATGGAACTGCAAAAATAGTTTCAGGACTGTGCGGCGATGTGGACTTATCGCAAATCTGCGGAGAAGTGAAAATTTCCGAAGTGGAACTTGCATTCGCTCAAAAGTTCTGGTCTCGCAGTCGCATAGACCCCAAAAAATGCGTGGGCGTGAACATTTCAGCAGGTTCGCCCACGAGATTTTTTCAAAAGGAGAAATTCATAGAAATATGCAGGTTCATAAGGGGGAAAAACTACATACCGCTTTTGTTCTATGCGCCACAGGATTTATCCGCAGCAAAGACGATAAAAGTTTCCGCAGGTGGGACAGAAATGATACCGCAGACGCCGACAATACTTCACGCGGCAGCAATATTGAAGACGATAAAAATCCTTCTTTCGCCCGACACATCTCTAATTCACATCGCAGAAAGTTTCAACATACCAGTGATTGGTTTGTATCCGAAGGGAGAAGAGAACAGGGTGTGGTGGGGACCACGAAAACCAGAAAGCATAATACTTCAATCGAACCGAACAAATTCGCTCGATGGAATTGATGTTGCTGATGTAAAAAAGGCAGTTGAAGAAATGTTAAAAAATATTGAAACATCACGGCAATAATGCACCAAGTCTGGGGAGAAAACTGCGAAAGAGCGTCTCCGTATATCCAGGACTTATGCCCATTCGGGGAGCAATCAGCACGACAATATATCTATTTTTGACCAGGGTCATCCAGTGAAATGCGTTGCTGAATGTGAACCTTATGCTTTCCAGATATGTAGTTTTGTTGTTTTCACCTCGATACTGTACCACCGATTCGAGCATACTTTTCATAAGATTTCCGTTGAACATTTCGTATGCAGCTCTGCAGGCAAGTTCCACAATATCGTCTGGCAGTCGGGAACGATTCCGCAGATAAAGCACTTCGCCATCGTCAAGACGAATTATGCTCGCACCGGTCGCAGCACATCTATCGAGCAATCTTTCGAGAAGTTCCTCTATCTTTTCCATTTCCCCCTCCAACAGATGATACTCAAATCACAGGACAAAATTCCACTGACTTTTCACAAATTGTTCATCAATATGTCCTTTCCAAAACGAAATCGGCGATGGCATTGAGCAATTCATTATCCCTATCGTCGGGCAGAACTTTCTTTGCATCCTGCACCAATTTTTCGGCAATCTTAAAAGCACGCTCCTTGCCCACAGCTCTTGGATATGTTGCCTTGTCCAGTTTCAGGTCTGAATATATGTTGCTTCCTTTCTTTTTCAAATTTCCCTTTAAATCCAGTAAATCGTCTGTAATTTGAAAGGCAAGCCCAACATTTTTAGCATAATTTGTTATTGCATTGAGTGCGTTTTCATCGGCGTCGGCGAAGATAGCGCCCACGCGCACCGCAGCAGTGAAGAGCGCACCGGTCTTTCTCTCGTGAATGAACCTCACATCTCCTTCGGAAACATCACACCCCTCAAATTCAATGTCCGCCACCTGCCCGCCAACAAGACCATAAGTGCCAATCGCCTTCGCAACATCTTCAACAATTTCAACTTTTCCGCTTCTGGCAAGAATTTCGAACGCAAGAGCGTGAAGTGCATCGCCGGCAAGTATGGCTATGGCTTCTCCGAATACTTTATGACAGGTCGGCTTGTTCCTGCGAAAATCATCATCGTCCATAGCGGGCAAATCGTCGTGAATGAGCGAATATGCGTGAATTATTTCTATGGCGCAGGCGAAAGGATATATCTCGTCGCCACTTCCACCAGCCCATCTAAAACTTTCAATTGTCATCAGCGGACGGAGCCTCTTTCCCCCCGAAAACACGCTATACCTCATCGCCTTATGAACAATTTCAGGAGGAGCATTTTCAGAAGGCAGTAATTTATCCAGGTAATTGTTTATCTGCGGTAATTCCCTTTCTATTGCTTTTCTTAAAATATCCTTCATACAGCCCCACAATTTACCATAGCCGCCTTCACAGAGCAGACCAATTATTCCAGCTCATATCAGGGAACAAGCTTCATCACAATTCCAGCATCGCCTGTCGCCCAGATGTGAGAACCATCGAGAACATATATCGCATATAGATTATTTTCCGTCATTCCTTCCGCCTGGCGATACCAGGTATCACCGCCATCGACGGTGTGAAGTATATATCCGAAATTGCCGACAATCCAGCCGTGCTGCGAATCGGAGAAATCTATGTCTCTGAAATGACCGAATAGATTTGGCTCGATTTGAGCAAACTCCCAGTTATTGCCGCCGTCAGTGGTGCGGAGAATAGCCATATTTCCACATATCCAGCCGTCCGTTGAGGAAACGAACTTCACGCCAGTCAGAGATGAATTGACCCCTGTTATCTGTTGTTCCCAGGTGTCGCCGCCGTTGGAAGTGTGAAGAACGACACCAGAACCACCCACAACCCAGCCCTCATCTTCATCCAAAAAGCAAAGCGACATCAATTCACATTCAATTCCATCGGGAACGGGCTTTTGCACCCAGGTGTCGCCGCCATCTTCGGTCTTCAGGACGACACCGCCACTCCCGACCACATACCCCACATCTTCGGAAACCATCTGTATTCTGTTCAAATGGTCGATTTCGGTTTCCGAAGATATATTTTCGGCAGGAACAATCTGCCAGGTCTTTCCTCCATCGGTTGTCTTTATAATCAGCGAGTCAGTTCCCACAGCAAATCCCACCGTTGACGAAACAAAATCAACTCCGCTGATTGTAACATCGCCAGTATCGGATGCAACGGGACAAACTCTCGCAATGAGATTACTTCCGCCATCATTCGTGGTGTATATGGCGCCCTTCTTTCCGACGAAAATCCCATTTTGAAAATCAACGAAGACGACATCCTGCATCGACACCGCAGTTCCATAATTAGCAGCCTTCCAGGTCGAAAGTGTGCCATCGCATATTCTTACAGCACCACCTCCTCTTATAGCATCACTGCCCACGACAATAGCGGCATCACCTTCGGGGGTGAAAAGCGCACGCATCAAATCTCCGTAGACATTTGCGTCGGGGATTTTCAACCAGCTGGCACCACCATCGGTGGAAATCAAAACGGTTTCATCCTCGTCGGCTTTGCCAACACAAATTCCATAACTGCCATAAATATCTATGCTTCTGAGCTCTCTATCGAACTCGTTCGCAGCCCTGATATACACAGCAATAGTGGTATCGAAAGAATCCACAGATGTCGTTTCGAATGTCGTATCTATATTCCAGCCCGTAGTATCGCCCGAAACAGAATCGACAATTGCCATACTGTCTATCACAAGCGTGGTATCGTAATGTTCCAGTGTAGTATCCACTAATGAGCGACTGACAATAATACCCGACTGCCCGCAGAGATAGAATACTTCTGTATCCACAGCAGCTACGCTGTATAACACCGTGTCCATCCCCAGCGGCTCGACAAACCAGCTTTGTCCTCCGTCATTGGTGTATAGCGCATAATAGCCGGTCGTTGCTATCAAACCGTGATTTTCATCGGAGAAATCCACGCCATTCACCCCAAGCGACAGGGAGGCAAGCTCAGAAATATCCGAAATTGTCCAGCTGTTGCCGCCATCGGTGGAAACGAAAAATTTTGACGAAGAAACAGCATAGTAGGTATTATTCCCCACATATTGCACCGCTTTCAGATTTTCTTCGCCGACGACTCCCTCGCCGACATCAGTCCAGCTGACGCCACCGTCGGTTGTCCTGTAAATAGACCTTTTCCCCACAAAAACACCATTCTGTTCATCGGCAAATGCGATGCAATTTACGGAAAATCCTTCCTCCTCCATTTCCGCTATTATGTTTGTGGTCCAGTGTTCTCCGCCGTCGTGCGAAACAGCGACAAAACCTGCGCCAGCGCCAACCGCAAGAAAATCGCCACTGTTCAATATGCAGCCTGTGGAAAGAGATGGCATTATATTGTCGGATGTATTTACAATTTCCCAGCTGGTATCGTCCTTCGGGACTTCTGTTTCCTCCGTCCCGGGCTTATCGCAACCGATGAACACCAACAATAATACCACAAAAGGCAAAAAACATATCCTGCGCATAAATCCTCCTTGCTTTCATAAATTTGTCTATAAATATAAATGTTGCCGATAATTTGCAAGAGTTTTTTCACCAATTTTACAATTTAAGCGAATTTGCCACCACATCAATAACTGCATTATAAAATAGAGCATACTGCGGATTTCTGTCCAGGTCCGATTGCAGAGAAAGCAGTTTGCTCAACATATCAACAGCATCGAAGGGCGAACCAATTCTGCGCGCAATGGAGACAAGTTCTCCTTCAAAATCTTTGTTCAAAATATTTCCGTTCGAAGATGACAGCACCGCGACATCTCTTGTAATTGAAATAAGCGAATTCAAAAAGGGTCGGGCATAATCCATTCGAGATTTCTGCGCTGATGCCCATTCCCACACAGAAATTATGTCTCCTTTCACCGCATCGCTCAGGAGCTTCAGCGCATCATCCCTTACCTTCTGAAATTCGTCAGATGATGTCAGAAGCGCCCTTGCTATGCTGCCTTCGGAAATCGACGCTACCACATCGGCGCGTTCGGGAGGAAAACCATAAGTATAAACTAAATGACGAACCACTTCTTCTGTGGATAGCCTTCTAAACCGCACAATCTGCGACCGGGAACGAATGGTCGGCAAAAGTGCTTCTGCTCTATCTGTGGATAAAATTATGTGCGTGTCCGGCGGCGGTTCTTCGAGGGTTTTCAAAAATGCGTTCGCCGCTTCTTTATTCATCTTATGCGCATCCGCAACCAGAACAAATTTCCCGCCGCCACCAGTTGCGGGAGTCGATAGAAATCTTTGAACATTGTGTATCATCGAAAGCAGTATCGAAGAAGATTTTTCAAAGGACGGGCGGAGATGTGGCGATTTTTTAAAATCCTCATACGCCCTGCCTCTGCTTTCGCTTTCCCACACGGATTTCGGCATCGGGAATATGATAAATACATCGGGATTGTCCCAGTTATTTATCGTTCGGCAGGACTGACAATTTTCGCAGGGGGAACCATCCTTCTTGTTGGGACACTTCAAAAATTTTACAAATTCAATGGCGGCGAGGAACTTTCCGACACCAGCAGGTCCCACAAACAGATATGCCGATGCAATTCTGCCTCCTGCATAAGCTTGCCACAAAAATTTTCTCGCAGTTTCCTGAACGGAAAAAGCCCGAAGAAATCCGTCGGGAACGGAAATTTTTTTAGAATTATCAATTTCCATATAACAAAAATAAAATTCTTCATAAAAATATCAAGGCATAAGATAAACAGAGAAAAATTCAGGGAAATGAAATCAGTTCCCGGTAATTTCCTTAATAAATTCAACTTTACTTTACGAATATGTTTGTTTAATATGTTTACAAATTTGAGGCAGTTTATCATTCCAAAACACCTTCCTTAAGTTTTTCGTATTTTACAGCTTGCTCATAAAAATTCACAATAGTATCATAATCCTTGAATACAAATCTATCTTGGAAATCGACATAAGTTTTTTTTGCTATCTTCGATTCGAATTTATTCAAGTATTTGTTTGGGCCTATAATATAAAAATTTACGGTAAAAGTGAGAAGTTGCAAACATCGATTGAGAGCCTCCTATAAGGTATTTAAACTATGGACAACTTCAAAAACTCTTCGCGGAAAAATCGATTTTTCCTTATTAAACCAAATAACATCTATCATTTTAACATCTTTAATAATCTCTGGATAAGTAAAAGTAGGTATATCGTGCAAGGTGGCTATGTTATTT
>JAGHAI010000066.1 GCA_021161555.1 bacterium | reverse complement strand
ATTATACTAAGAACTTCAGGTTTATGTGGAAATTCAAAATCAGTAAATAATCTTATATATTTGGAAATATCATCCTCACTTATCTTTTCTATCTTTTTTACTATGCCAGTTCTATCATAATAGGGTGTTTCTGCTCGCAAAACTAACAAATGTGCGAACCCAACATTTACTCTTCTTATATTTGCTGTTTCCCCCAGTAAATTCTCAAAATAATTATTGGAATTTTGCTTATAATTTGATGTAACAAATTTGAAGCTAATTGTGGATATGATTTTCCTATTTCTTAAAACCGCTATATCTAACTTTTTAGGGTAATATAATCCTTCTATTCTCTGTTCGCCTCCATCACCAAGTGAACTTACCTCAAATTCATTGCTTAACTTTTCTCTTATTGTTTTTGTAATCCAGCTATGAATTGGAATCAGCTTTTTGTTACTCCTTGCTCCATACTCTTTATATGCTTTGAAAGTTTTCGTCAATGCTCTTAAAAAGGATGTTTCCAATTTCATACTCCACCAGTCCTTTCCTGAACAAGATTTTAAAATTCTACCTCAAGAACTTCACCAAAATTGGCGCCAGCACCAGTGAAACGACAGACATCAACTTAATCAAAATGTTCATCGAAGGTCCTGCGGTATCCTTGAACGGGTCACCAACAGTGTCGCCGACAACAGCGGCTTTGTGCGCATCGGAGCCTTTTCCACCCAGATTTCCTGCTTCGATGTATTTTTTTGCATTGTCCCAGGCGCCGCCGCCATTTGCCATAAACAGAGCAATCATCACGCCCGACAGTGTCGCACCTGCAAGCATACCGCCAAGCGCTTCCCTGCCCAGAAGAAATCCTATAAGCACAGGCATCACGACTGCCACAAGACCAGGAAGAACCATTTCTCTCAAAGCCGCAGATGTCACTATATCGACGCACTTTTCAATATCGGGTTTCGCCTTTCCTTCGAGCAGACCGACAATTTCCTTAAACTGTCTGTGGATTTCGCTCACCATTTTGCTTGCCGCACGACCAACAGCTTTCATCGCCATCGATGCCACCAGATATGGAATGACACCACCGATTAAAAGTCCGATAACCACCAGCGGTTCAGTCAGATTTATAGACGACAATTTCGCAGCCTGAGAATATGCGGAAAATAGCGCCAGTGCAGTCAAAGCGGCAGAACCAATTGCAAATCCCTTCCCGATTGCCGCTGTCGTGTTTCCAAGCGCATCGAGTTTATCTGTGATTTTGCGGATATCTTCGCCAAGCCCTGCCATTTCAGTAATTCCGCCGGCATTATCGGCAACAGGTCCATAGGCATCAACGCTCATCGTAACGCCCACTGTCGCCAGCATTCCCACGGCGGCAATACCAATTCCATACATTCCCGCAAGATGATGTGCCAGCCAGGTGCCCACAACTATAACAAGCACAGGCGCAGCAACACTTTCCAATCCAACCGCAAGCCCGGTGATTATGTTCGTCGCAGCACCAGAAACAGACGCTTGTGCAATCTTTCTGATTGGCGAACCCGATGTGTAAAACTCCGCCAGCAAACCAATCGCAATCCCAACGAGATTTCCTATCAACATCACCCAGAAGAGATTCATCGGAAGGTAAAGCATTTTCACAGCGAAGAATGCCCCGACGAAGAGCAGAATACTTGCCACATAAGTAGCGGAATTAAGCGCTGCCGCAGGACTTATTCTCTCAAAAATCTTCATCGAAGCAATTCCAACAACGGATGCAATGAGTCCTATTGCCGCAATAATCAGGGGAAATGCCATATATTTACCCACAGCTGCGCCATAAATCATCGATGACGATGCCGCAATGGTTATGCTCGCCACCATAGCGCCGATGTAACTTTCAAAAATGTCAGCGCCCATTCCAGCGACATCGCCCACATTATCGCCAACATTGTCCGCTATGACGCCAGGATTTCTCGGGTCATCTTCCGGGATGCCTGCTTCGACCTTTCCTGCGAGGTCTGCGCCGACATCGGCGCTTTTGGTGTAAATTCCGCCGCCGAGACGAGCAAAAAGAGCGATTGAACTTGCGCCCATAGCAAATCCCGAAAGCACACGAGCGGATGCTGTGTTTCCGAAGAAATAGAAGAAAATTCCAAGCCCAAAAAGACCAAGCGACGCGACGGCAAGTCCCATAACTGAGCCGCCGAAAAACGCTATCCGCAGAGCGAGGGGTTGTCCGCCAGTCTTTGCGCCCCAGCTGGTTCGCACATTTGCAGTGGTCGCCGCAACCATACCGAATACTCCAGCGAGAACCGAACTCGCCGCACCAGATAGAAACGCAACCGCAGTCTGCCAGCGATAGGCATCCAGGAAGAACAATATGAGCAAAAATACAACAAGGATAAATAAGAAAAGCACTGAATATTCACGCCGCAAAAATACCATAGCACCCTTGCGAATCAACCCTGCGATGAATTGCATCTTCTCGTTCCCCGCAGGACGACTTTTAATGTAAAAATAAAGAATAAACGCAAGAATTATCCCAAGAAAGCCAATAATTGGAAGCCAGAGCAACGGATTCATCGTAAACCTCCCGTCTATTATTTGTCCTACAAAGTCTTCTGCGAAATTTCTAACTTATTTAATAATAATGATATGTATCACCATTTTTTGATTTTTTTACCTCAAATATATTTAGTTTTGCCTAATATCTTTTTTCATCTTTTCTTTCGCCATATTAAATAGTATTTCACAGTTTTCTTTCGTTCCCCTCATCTGTCTTGCGACTTCGTCGCAATCCACCTTCTCCCGGTGGGAGAAGGAATTTTGTTCTCCTTTCTCCCTGGGGAGAAAGGAGTTAGAGGATAGAGGGGACAAATAAATGAACATTCCAAAGAACTTAAAAAATTACCTATTTTGCAGAAGTCTTTTATTTTCCATACACTGTATTGTATTAAAGATATTGCGAAAAACATAATTTTGAGCAACTAAAAAGCAAGATATTTTGACAACTTTATTAAAAAATTCTCGATGTAAAATAACTTTGTATTGCCAAACGCCATTCCACGCATATTTTTCATAACCAACGATATTAAAATAAAAATGCGCATTGGCACAGGATATGACATACACAGGCTTTCTGTGGGCAGACGACTGGTTATCGGCGGCGTGGAAATCGAATTTGAAAAGGGGCTTCTCGGCCATTCCGATGCGGATGTCCTCGTTCATTCGATAATCGATGCGCTGCTCGGCGCTGCGGCTATTGGAGACATTGGAAAATTTTTCCCCGACGACGATGAAAATTTTAAAGATGCGAGTTCAATCGAACTTTTGAAAACAACAGCAAGACACATATCGGACGCGGGATATTCCATAGAAAACATCGATTCGACAATCATTGCACAGGCGCCTAAAATGGCACCATATATAGCCGGGATGAGAAGAAACATAGCAGAAGCGCTCGCAATACCTGTTGAGAAAATTTCTATAAAGGCAAAGACAAACGAAGGATGTGATTCCATCGGCAGGGGCGAAGCAATTGCTTCAATGTCGGTCGTCCTGCTGAAGTAAATCTTGACGGAGCATTTATGAAAAAGATGACATATTCATCCGCCGGCGTGGATATCGACGCTGGCGAACTGGCGACGAAGAAAATTTCTCGCCTTGCAAAGAAGACATTCAACTCAAGAGTTCTCACTGAAATAGGCTTGTTTGCAGGAGCGTATGACATCGGCGGGGAAAGAATTCTTCTTTCCAGCGCGGACGGCGTCGGGACGAAACTGATTGTGGCATCTATGGCTGGCATATACAATACGGTGGGAATTGACCTCGTTCATCACTGCGCAAACGACATCGCCGTTCACAACGCTGAACCGCTGTTCTTCCTCGATTACATCGGTCATTCCAACCTGTCAGTTGACAGAATTTCAGAAATCGTGGAAGGTCTTTCTGATGGTTGCAACCACATAGGCGCGCCGCTAATCGGCGGCGAAACTGCACAGATGCCAGGCATCTATCCGCCAGACGAATTTGACCTCGTCGGATTCATCGTCGGAATGGTTGACAAAGACAAAATTATTCTCGGCAGGGAAATAAAAGCAGGAGATGTTATAATCGCTCTGCATTCAAATGGACTGCACACGAACGGATATTCCCTCGCGAGAAAAGTTCTCTTCGATGTGGGGAAATTTTCCATCGACGACCACATCGATGAACTTGGCGAAAGCATAGGCGAAGCGCTTTTGAAACCGCATACACTATACCTTAATGCAGTCCGCAATATCCGCAACGATGTGAGAATAAAGGGAATGGCGCACATCACCGGCGGCGGCGTGGAGGGAAATCTCACGAGAATTTTACCCGAAGGATGCACGGCGATAGTTAAAAAATCGAGCGCACCGAAAATCCCGATTTTTGAAATAATCCGCAGGGTGGGAAAAATAGAAGAAGATGAAATGTTCAGAACATTCAATATGGGCTTTGGCTATATGTTCATCGTTTCGCCGGACGACACCAGAAGAACAATGGAACTGCTCGGCGAGAAATCATTCGTGGCTGGCGAAATAATTGCTGGTAAACGAAAGGTGGAATTTATTTGATAGAAGTGGAATATTTTCCGTCTGTTATAAAAATTTTTTCACACTTTAATTTTTTCCTTGAAGTTTTTGGTGCAACTCATTATTATTTATAAAAAATAGGAGAGGAAATCTATGAGTTTTCAGGGGAACCTTTCGAGCGTTTCTTTTCCAGATGTATTGCAGTTATTGACATTATCTAAAAAAACGGGGACGCTTTCACTTCGGAGAGGAAATATAGAGAAAAAAGTTTACTTCAAAAACGGCGCAATCATCTATGCCGAATCGAGCGTCCAGGAAGACAGATTTGACAATATCCTTCTCTCCGCGGGCATACTGAAACTCGACGATTTGCAAAAGGCAAAAAAGGTTCAGGAATTAACTGGAAAAGACCTTGCATCGACGCTGGTTTATTTGAACATCGCCCCAAAGGAAAAGGTGGCTGAAATTTCTCGAAAATATGTCGAGAACATCGTCTTTTCGCTGTTTTCCTGGGAAGATGGGGAATTTATCTTCGACGAAGGCGAACTGCCCGACACCGATGTAATTGTGAGCAGTCTCAACACGATGAACATCCTGATGGAAGGCACGCGCAGAATCGACGAATGGACGAGAATCAGAAATGCACTGCCGCCTCAAAACGCAGTTCTTCAAATTGCCGGGGCAAATCTCTCGCAGATGAAGGAAATAAAACTATCTCCTGTGGAAACGATGGTGCTGTCTCTCATAGATGGAGAGCGCTGCATCGCAGAAATGCAGGAAAAAAGCGCTATGGACCAGTTGACTTTTGCAAAGGCGCTGTATAATCTCATCTCAAGCGGACTTGTGAAACAAATCGGCGCAAAGGAATATACTAAAAAATCCATCGATGAGCAGAGAACAGTTATCGAGCTGACAACCGCCATATATAATCTATCGATAGACTTAATTCTCGATTTGATAAATAGAAAGATGGGCAAATCGGGGTCAAAAGTTATAGTAAATACATACAACAAATTCAGACCGAAATACAAAGTTCTTGAATTCATAACCGTTAGCGACGATGGGATATTCGATTTTTCAAATTTTGTTGAAATGTGCAATCAACTTCCAGACGAAACACGCCTGCACGAAATTTCATCAGGACTTTCTATGTTTATGGGCGAACTTTTAAATTCCCTTTCTGGGACGATAGGCAGAAAACAACGAAAAGAAATTTCAAAGCGAATTGTTGAATCAGTTGAACCGCTGATAAGGGAAAATGAAGAGATATTGAAGAAATACGCAATTCTCGACGATTTCAAAAGAGTTCTTGAATAGTCGTCAACAAGGAGGAAATATATGGGATTGTTAAAAGTGCTTACAATTAGTCTGCTTCTGGTGGCTGCTGCATTCTGCCAGACTGGTGGTAGCGTTGGCACAGAAAATTTCATCATCATCGTGGATACTCTATCCTTGTTCATTCTCCTGGGAGCCACACTGTTTGCGTGGGAATTATACAAAATGATGAGGGGCGGTCAACTGGCTAAATCCTGGGGGTATATCACTGTTGGCATTCTTGCTTTTTCGCTCGGAAAACTCGCCGAAGTCGGCGCTAATGCGCAACTGTGGATTATTCCCGTGTGGTTTTCAAATGTAGTCACTCTTGTCGTGGCAATTATGCTCATACTCGGCGTGTTCAGTCAGAGGAAGACGCTATCCTGAAACAGAATTAAAATGACATTATGAAATGACTCGCCAGCAAGCACTTGAAATAGTTCGCGAAAATGTAGCCAATCGCAATCTGGTCAAGCATATGATTGCGGTTGGTGCTGCTATGAAAAATCTTGCGAAAAAACTGGGCGGAGACCCGACAAAATGGGAAATCGCAGGCATCCTGCACGATATCGATTATGACAAAACCGTGAACAATTTTGAACAGCACGGCATTTTATCGTATAAGATGCTCGTGGATATGGGCGTAGATGAGGATGTTGCATCTGCGGTTCGAGCACACCCTGCGCATCCTGAATTTATGCCGAAGAATGAATTTGAATGGTCGCTTCACATAGTTGACCCGCTGACGGGATTGATTGTCGCGGCGGCGCTTATGCACCCATCGAAAAAAATCGCTAACATCGATGCCGATTTCGTCCTGCGAAGATTTAAGGAAAAGAGATTCGCCGCAGGTGCGAATCGCGAACAGATAAAACTGTGCGAGGAAAAATTGAAAATCCCACTCAGAGAATTCATCGATATAACTCTGAAGGCGATGCAGTCCGTGGCT
>JAGHAI010000173.1 GCA_021161555.1 bacterium | reverse complement strand
TATAGTTTTATTTTACACGATATTGTAGAGAGCAAAAAATACTCTGAAATACTCATAGAGGGAGGAGAATTAGCGCTTACTAATTTATTGTCGGTAATTAAGAACAATCTTCCCTATGGAGTTTCCTACAAAGGATATAATTAACTGGAAGCAAATGGAATGGATTGTTTTTTCAATTCGATTATGTGGGATAAAAGATTACGGAGCAGTTGGGCTTATTCTGGCTCTCGGGGAAGTAGTATATAATGATGATGAGAGAACATTTCAGAAATGGCATGAAGAATTAAAGGGTGGCAAGTCAAAATACGAGAAAGATGGAATAAAGCGTGGGGCATGGTCGAGATTGAGAAAGGTTTCTTTTGAACTGAAACAGATTTCGTTTATAAAAATAGACGATGATACACTTGTGAAATGCGGTTCGTTTCAGCAAAATTTTCGTAATGCAAATGGCAAACCCCGGCGGTCAAAAGTATTGATGGACCTTGAAAAAATTGATGATGAATTGAAACATTTTATTGAATTTTAACTATGCTGTCTTCTTTTTTTCGCGATGCAAGAAGCTGGTGCTATGGTCGTTCGCCGTATTTGAGAGCGGTGCTTCTTTTATTTTTCGCTTACATTGGCGTGCGGCACATTTTTGACAGCCGATATAACAGCATTTTCTTCGGGCTAAATCTGGGAATTCACGAATGTGGACATTTTGCCTTCGGTCTTCTGGGCGAATTCATCGGGATTGCCGGCGGCTCGATTATGCAGTGCCTGATTCCCATATTGTCAATAGGAATGTTCTATGAACAGAGAGATTTTTTCGCCATCGCCATTGCATTTGGCTGGCTGGCGACAAATCTTTTCTATGTCGCGACATACATCGCCGATGCGCGAGCTATGGCTTTGCCGCTCGTTTCACCCTTCGGGGCGGAATGCGTTCACGATTGGAATTATCTTCTCGGCAGAATGGGTATCCTTGAGTGGGACGGCACGATTGCATTTTTTGTAAGAGTTATTGCTGTCGGCTGCGTAGCTGTATGTCTGGCATTTGGAGGATGGCTTTTGAAAAATATGTTATACTACGAGGATGTTGAAAAATAGAGGGGAAGAATTCTATGTGATTTTTTTTCAAAAAAAACTTGCGGATAACCTATATTTAGTTTGATTTGATTTTTCACATAATCAGGGGGGCTAAATGCTTTTAGAGCACAAATTGAGTGATTTTCTTGATGTGCTTGCGTCGGAAGAACCCGCGCCTGGCGGAGGCGCAGTTGCTGCTTTATCGGGGGCGCTTGCCTGCTCGATGATTTCGATGGTGTGCAATCTGACCATTGGAAAGAAAAAATATGCCGATGTCCAGGACGAAGTGAAGGAGATTTTGAATAGGAGCGAAGAACTGCGCCACAATTTTAAGGAACTCGTCGAGCAGGATGCGGAAGCGTTCAGCGATGTTATGGGCGCGCTGAAGATGCCAAAGGGGACCGATGAGGAGAAAGCAATTAGGAAAGAGGCACTGCAACACGCCCTGCAAAAAGCCACTTATGTCCCACTGCGGACGATGGAGTATGCCGGCGAAGCGGTGAAACTCGCTCACAGAATATCGCAGATTGGCAATAAAAATGTCATATCCGATGCTGGTGTTGCCGCCATTATGGCGGATGCCGCAATGTCACAGGGATGGCTCAATGTGGCTGTAAATATCAGCGCCATCAAGGACCAGGAATTCGTCGATAGAATAACGAACCAGGCAGAGGATATTTTGAACGAAAGCGATGGATTTACCGACGAAACACTTGACATAGTGGAGGATACAATATATGGGGAATGATTCGTGCCTTTTATAATGTGTGAATTTAAAGTCTGGAAGACGAAGTTGTCTTATCAAATGATGTGCGTTTCTTCAATTCTTCGCTTGTGGGTATCCGCAGATGATGTTATGATGAATAAAAAGGTTGCATAGATGAGATGAAAAAATATATTGACCTTCACATTCATTCTACTAACTCGGATGGCAGCTGGACGCCTTCCCGGATAGTAGAAAGAGCATTAAAATATGAGCTTTCCGTAATTTCCATTACAGACCACGATACTGTTTCGGGAATTCCAGAAACGCTTGAAGCGGTCAGGGGAAAAAATCTCGATTTCGTCCCGGGCATAGAAATTTCCACCAAATGGTGCCACGGCAGAATGCACATTTTGGGATATTTCATCGACCACAATTCTCCTTCTCTTAAAGGATTATCTACAAAATTAGGCGATGCGAGAAAGGAAAGAGTTCTGGAAACCTGCAGACGGCTTGCCGAGATTGGAAAACCCGTTTCACCTGAACTCGTTATGAAAATGGCAGGAGATTCCTCATCTCCAGGAAGACCACATATAGCAAATGCTATGGTGAAAATGGGATATGTTCCAACGCTTCAAAAAGCATTTGACCTTTATCTTTCCTATGGAAAACCTGGATATGTTCCCCGATGGTCTCCCGAACCAGAAGAAGCAATAGATATAATTCATAACGCTGGTGGTATTGCAGTGATTGCCCATTGCTCCGTGACGGAAGGATGTATGGAACGAATCGACAATATCATAGAACTCGGCATCGACGGCATAGAAGCGTATTATCCAGCGCACAAGCCACACGAGATAAAGAAGCTCATCGATATAGCAAAATCTCACAATCTCGCTATTACAGGTGGTTCCGACTGCCACGGTATGACGCGAGGCGAACCACTGCTCGGAATTTACAAAGTCCCCTATGAAGTTTACGAAAATTTGGTTGTTTTCTACGAAAATTTTAAACTAAAAGATAAATTATGAGTTCGCAAATGCTGATATAGGCATATTATTGCTGTGAAATTGATTATATATAAAATCATATTTCCAAAAAGGACGGATTGTAATGAATACTAATGCATTTTCTCATTCTCCTCAAAGGGAATTTTTGGCGATGTTGCCCACCCCTTTTTATAAGATGACGAGATTGAGTCAAAAGTATGGCGCATCGCTTTGGGTCAAGCGGGACGATTTGACCGGCGCCGCTGAAAGCGGAAATAAAATCAGAAAACTCGAATTTCTTGCGGCTGATGCGCTATCGAAGGGAGCGGATATAATTTTAACCTGCGGCGGTGAACAGTCAAATCACAGCAGAGCAACGGCAATTGTAGCTCGCAGGCTTGGAATGGATGTCCACCTTGTGCTGCGGAGGACTTCCGAAGGTCCATCGGGAAATCTGCTGCTCGATATGATTCTCGGCGCAACGGTGAGATGGGTCACGCCAGAAGAATATGAGCATCACGAAGAAATTCTTCTGGAGGAAGCGGATAAATTGAAAGGATACGGCAGAAAGCCCTACATTGTTCCCGAAGGCGGTTCGAATTCGCTCGGAATATGGGGTTATGTCCTCGCAGCAGAAGAAGCACACAGGCAGGCGGATGAGAAAAGTATGTCCCTCGATTATATTATTGTGCCGTCCGGCAGCGGTGGAACTTATGCGGGATTGTGGCTCGGTTCTCGAATGCTCGGGAAAGAGACGAAAATCGTCGCCATTACCGCTGGTCCCGATGTGGAAAAGCAGAAAAAACACATAGAAAAAATTACGGACGAATTTATTGAAAGATATGCGCCGGATTTAAAACTCGACAAATCTGAAATTTTCCTGGTGGATGGTTTCTGGCGCGAGGGATACGGTGTAATCGATGAGGAACTTGCGAGATTTATAATGGATTTTGGTAAAGAGGAAGGCATAATTCTCGACCCCACATATACGGGAAAGGCGTTTTTAGGCGCATTGACTATGATTGAACAGGAAAAATTGCCGAAGGATAAAAACATTCTTCTATGGCATACAGGCGGAATTTTCGGACTCTTTACAAAGGGGCAGTTTTTTAGAGAAATCTATCATTCCGGCGCAAGAGTGAAGTGAAGACGGCGCATCGACCATATACAGTCCTGCAACATTGCTGATGTAATGCTATAGTTTAAATTCCTTCCACTCGCCTGAACAGGGTTTTCCCCATAGATATAGCATTTTCTTTTGCACTGGCAGCATTATTACGGAAAGGTGTGTGCCAAAATTATCGTGGTGGCGGCAGATTGTATCTTCATCCGGCTTATTGTCTTCGCCGTGGTCTGCAAGAATTTTTTTAATAACTTCGATGTCGATTTTATCATAACTTTCCATCAATTTTTTCAATCGTTTCGTTCGCATTATATTGTCGTGTTGAATCTTTTTCCCACGGATGTTTTGCGGCGCCTTTTCGCCGAACCTTGCGCCCAGAGGTATCATCCTCCTCTGCATTGCAGGATGTGCATAGAGATTTGCGTTGACCAAAAAGCCGTCTTTTGGTTCAACTATGGCGGCATACTGCGGAGAAATTTCCACAGCATAACATTTTCCCGATGCGTCCATAATAGTTATTATTCCCGCTGAAGAATGGGGTTTCCTGCTAAAGTATTTCATCGCCTCATCGACGGTCTTGCATTTTTGAAGAATTTGCTGGACCTTTGCGGTCAGCAGGATTTCGCGCACCGGTTTTTCTCTGGAATAGCCGTAATTATATGTTATCGCGAGCCCTTCTTTGTTTATTCCCGTGTGTGAACCTGCGATTGCGGAAAGTGTAAATTCCGCGCTTGTGATATCCCATCGGGGCATATTTATCCGCATAATTCCGAATGGTTGGAATTCGTTCACGAAGTCAAAGTTTTTCGCGAGAATTGGCTCATCGCTTTTCGGCGGAACGACAGCTATGCTGGAACATCCCATCAATTGCCGCGCTGCGTCTGAACCGATAACTTCTATGAGGTGAAGCAGCGCGAGTTTCCACTGCGATATGTTTGCCCCCTTTAAAATTCCCAGAAATCTTTCCGAAAAGTCAGGAAAAGTTTCCATTGTCGGGGATAGAAACCATCTGGCATAAATGCCAGCTGCGAACAGGAAAATCGGTGTTGGGATAAAAGGGGGTTTTGCGGCTATAATTCCGCCAAAATTCTTCAGTATCTCCCAGCCCTCTTTAATGGATTTTGCAAATCGCTTGCCCTGTTCAAATCCCATTTCAAAAGCACTGCCAGAATGAGAAATTTCCCTGTTGAAATTTAGTTTATGTTGTCCCACATAGTGCTGCATAATTATGTCAATATATGGTTTTTGTCGTTTTCAAAAGATATAGCAGTTCTTCCACAATTTCTTCTTCCGCCAGATTTGTGATGTCGAACCAGTGAACATTTTTTTCCCTTTTGAACCAGGAAATTTGTCTCTTTGCATATCTTCTCGTGTCCCGTTTGATTTCTTCCACCATTCCTTCGCGGGAAATTCCCCCGTCGATGAATTTTATCACAGACCTGTATCCAATTGAATTGAACGCCGGCGCATCCCTCGAAATCCCGCCTTCGAGAAGTTTTTTCACTTCCTCAATCCAGCCTGCTGCGAGCATTTTTTCCACACGCTCATCTATTCTTCGATAGAGCTTTTCTCTTTCAATCATCAGCCCGATTTTCAAAAATGCGTAGCTGGTTGGCGGTCGAGTTGAGTGTTTCCACCAGTATGAAATTGGCTTTCCAGAAATAATGAACACTTCCAGCGCTCGTTCTATTCGGACATAGTTTCGCCTGTCAATTTTTTGTGCTGCAATGGGGTCAACTTTTTCCAGAAATGAATATAAATCCTCTCCCGCGTCATATCTCTTCTTCAATTCCCGTCTTATGTCTTCGTCCCGAAATTCTCCGGGAAAAATTCCTTCGGTCAGAGCGCGTATGTATAATCCCGTTCCGCCGACGATGATGGGAATTTTTTTCCGTGATTTGATTTCATCCACCGCCTCAATTGTGTCGCTTATGAACTGCGCCGCATTGTACCTTTCCGAAGGTTCAATTATGTCGATAAGATGATACTTCACGGCGGGATTTTCTGGCTTTGCCGTTCCTATCGACAATTTTTTATAAATCTGCCGCGAATCGGCGGAAATTATTTCCCCGCCAATTTTTTCTGCAACTTTTTCCGCAATTGTCGTCTTGCCAACTGCTGTTGGTCCCAGTATTACCGGTATTTTAAAAAATCTGCTCGCCATAAAGTATGCAGGTTCATCTAAAATGGATAAGGATAATTCCCAAAATCCCCACAAATGCGCAATATATGCCGAAAAGCCATAATTTTCGCCTTTTTAATATTGGTATCAGAAGCGCCAGAGCAAAATAACCTACGATGGCTGAAATCACCGTTGCGAGATATAATTCCGGCGGTGGAAGTATTTTTGCCGAAATCATATCCCTTGCTTTTATTGCGGCGGCACCTGTGAGCGCAGGGATTGCAAGGATGAACGAAAATTCCGCCGCGTCATCTGAATTTGCTCCGAGCCACAGCGCCATAGCGATAGTTGAACCGCTGCGCGATATTCCCGGCAGAATCGCAAACGCCTGCGCAACGCCAATTAACATCGTAGAAAGGTAGTTCCACCTGAAATTCTGCCTGTTGCCGGCAAAAATCGTCGAAAGTAGTATTGCCGCCGTGATGATGAGCATTGATGAAGCAAGAAGCGGACTTGAAAAAAGTTTTTCGATTTCGTCTTCCCACAGGAATCCGACAATTCCTGCGGGTATCGATGCCCAGACCACGAAAAGAGCGAGTTTAAAATTTTCGTCCCTGAATTTTCGATTAAAGAGAGCGCAGACGATTGCCCACAGTCTTCTGCGGTAAAATACTATGATTGCCAGAAGCGTTCCGAAGTGGAGAAAAATTTCGATTGTGGCATCGCCTTCTGAAATGCCAAGCAGCGTTTTCCCCAGCACGAGGTGTCCCGAACTGGAAATCGGCAGAAATTCTGCAATGCCCTGAAGAATTGCGAGCAAAATTAAAGAAAACATTTTTTCCCTTTGCAAAATTGCGAATTTCTGCTTAAAATAGAATCGATGTTTCTGGAAAAACAAGAACTAATTTTGTGAGGAGGAATTATGAGCGAGCAGGATGCACTTGGAATGATAGAGACAAAAGGTTTAACAGGTTTAATTGAAGCGTCGGATGCTGCGGTAAAGGCTGCAAAAGTGGTCGCGGTGCATTACGAACAGACGGGTGGTGGATTATGTATAGTAAAAATTCGCGGAACAGTTGGCGCGGTGAAAGCAGCGGTGGAAGCGGGTTCGCAGGCTGCGATGAGAATTGGCGAACTCATATCATCTCACATAATACCAAATCCCGCCGATAATGTCGAGCCGATGATTGACCCCATTGAACCTCCGACAACTCAAAAGCCTGCCGCCGAATTCCACAGGTGGAAGAGGGAAAAAGTTGAACATATTTCGGGCAGGAGGATTTCGGTCAGGTCAAATGCTGGAGATAAAAAACTTGAAAAAATTCTTGAAAAGCTGAATAAATCGGGAATTGAATCGCTCGATTACAACGAACTGCGCTATCTTGCTCGCCGGACGGAAAATTTTCCGATGACAAAATCGCAGATAAGAAACGCAGGACGAAAGCAGTTGATAAGCGCCTTCAAAAGTATGAGGTGAGGAGTTTTTGTAATGGATGTTGAGGAAAGAAAAGTAATTGATATATGAGACCTATAAAAAGG
>JAGHAI010000062.1 GCA_021161555.1 bacterium | reverse complement strand
GCGGTGAATACGTTCCCGGGCCTTGTACACACCGCCTGTCACGCCATGGAAGCCGGTAACACCTGAAGACGGTGAGATATGCCTTCGGGACAACCACTGCCTAAGGTGGGACTGGTGACTGGGGCGAAGTCATAACAAGGTAGCCCTACGGGAACGTGGGGCTGGATCACCTCCTTTCTATGGAGAAATAATCCCCGCTCGTCACGGGGATGAAACCTCACCGAAATCTGTTCCTGTCAAAGATATTTTAAGGCGGGCACCTGCCCGCCTTTTTTATTTGGGTGAAAAACCTCATCAGAATATATTTACAATATGGAATTCGAACTCATTGAAAAAATAAGAAAAAAATTCCCCGAATTCATCGGAGACGACTGCGCGACAATCAACATCCCAAAAAATGAAAAATTGCTCGTCTCCACGGATGAAATGGTCGAAAATATCCACTTCAGCAGAGAATATTTCACCATCCCCGACATCGGATACAAGGCGGTTTCTTCCGCATTTTCAGACATCGCCGCAATGGGCGGCAACCCAATCGGTGCCCTCTTCTCTATATCGCTGCCAGAAAAATTCAATCCGTTCGAAATCGAACAACTGTACGAAGGAATCGACGAATTTTGCCGCCCACACGGGATAAAAATCCTCGGCGGAAACATCACGAAAAGCGACGGAGGAATTCACATCACGACAACAGTCATCGGCAGCGCAAAGGCACCTATTCCACGCCGTGGCGCGAAAGTTGGCGATTTAATTCTAATCACAGGAACACTGGGCGGCGCAGAAGCAGGACTGTTCATCCTCAAAAAAAAACTCAACATACAAATATCCGCGAAAAATAAAAAACTCGTCGAACGAAGACACATAAGACCAGAGGCAAGAATCGAAGCGGGAAAAATCCTCGCTCAACTGAAAATATCATCTATGATTGATGTATCCGATGGTCTCTTTTCAGACCTGTCGCACATCGCAGACGAATCGGGCGTGGGATTTTCCATCGAGGTCGAAAAAATCCCGCTGTTCCCCGCCGTGAAAGAAGTTGCAAGGGCAATGAACATATCCCCATACATCCTCGCCGCAAAATCAGGCGAAGAATATGAACTATTATTCACGGCGCAGGAAAACATAGCAACAAAAGCCCAGAAAATTCTTGAAGAAAAATTGAACCTTTCAGCCACAATAATAGGAAAAATAACCCCCCACAGAAAAACAGCCACACTCGACGGAAAAACAATACCATCCCAAAAAATTCTCGGCTGGAAACATTTTTAAAAATTAAATTATTGCTCCGCCACAATATATTGCTACTTTTTTTAACATTATCCGCAATACAAACGCCGGAGAAATTTTTAAAAATCAAGTTTCTGCCACATCACGAGATATTGCTATGGTGTTCATAACAGCATCCGCGACACCACTTCCGCAAAGAGGGCAAAAATTCCCGCGGCAATTGCAAATTTCAAAATTTTCTGCGATGTCCCCCCAAAACCACGAAAGCCAAATACTGCCGCAATACCACATAGAATAAATGAAATCGATGCGACGGAATTGTAATACAAAGAAAAAATCCCGAGGACATAAGGAATCTCTATCACCACCATAGCAATTATCGACAGAACCGCAGCAAGAACCGATGCCTGCTTTACGCCCCAGACTATCGGAAGTGTCCTTCTTCCCACCGCTCTATCACCATCGATGTCCTGAATGTCCTTAAATATCTCCCGCGGCAGATGAATTGAAAATGCAATGACTGCGGCGAAAATACCCTCTTCACATATATGAAAGACCGTTCCATATATCACTGCGACGCCAGCAAGAAGCGAAATCACAATATTTCCCACAAGTGCAATTTTAGACAGGCAAAACGAATACGCCACAAGAATAACTGCAGCAACAGCGGCAATTATAAAATGCACAAAACTCACCGCACAGGCAAAGAATAGCCCTACTACAAACAAAATCACAGCAATCCACAGGGCAGATTTTGAAAAAATTTTCCCCGATGCTATCGGTCTTTCGGGATGAGATACTTTATCCGCATCTCTGTCCGCCACATCATTTATGACATTTCCCGCAGAAAGAACCAGCGCCGCAGAAACGGCGGAAAGATACAAATCGCTATCGGCATTTTTACACAGCATTCCGCCGACGACCACAGCAAGGATAACCATAGCGACATTCATCGGGCGCAGCAACCTGAAATATAAAAATAATCGGGACATAACCTGCTCACTTCAAATTCAGCCCGGCAACATAATTTTTAAAAATCTCGGATGTCTCCGCATCGATGTTGCAAAACCTGATTTCACGGACTGTTCCAGGGTTTTTTGCAAATTTTATAGCCTCATCTACGATAATTTTTGCGGCAGGTTTCTTTGGAAAGCCAAAAATTCCCGTGCTTAAAGCAGGAATGGAAATTGATTTGCATTTCAGTTCCCCTGCCTTTTCCAGAGCATTCCTTACTGCATTTTTAAGTTTCGTTTCCTCGTCGCCTTCGCCCCAGCGCGGACCAACTGCGTGGATGACATACTTCGCGGAAAGATTTCCCGCTCCGGTTACCGCAACGCTTCCAGCGGGAACGATGCCGTGTTCCTCAATCCATCTTCGGGATTCTGCGCGAATTTGTTCACCACCTCTGCGCGCAATGGCGCCGGCAACTCCACCGCCGTGTGAAAGATGGGAATTCGCCGCGTTCACTATTGCATCGACCTCCTCTTCGGTGATGTCGCCATATATCACCGATATCTTCACATCACCGAAATTTCTCTCAAAAAGAACCTTATTTATAAATGCCTCCCGTTCACTTTATATAAAAAAATCTTCCTCTGCAGGCATTCACTATCGGGAAGATAAACTTTGGGTCTCCATCAAAATTTTCTATGTAGCCTCACTTTCGCCTGCGGCTATTTTTAAAATCCTCTCAAAAGAATAAAATTCGCCCTTTCCAATTCCACTGCACTCTTCGGAAACGCTTTCCCACGCCTCCTTCGACCTCAAATTTTGCTTCCAAAAGGGAAAAGTTCTGCATTGTTCAGGTCTGGCATCATAGATGATGCATCCTCTTCCCTCGCGAAAAAAGATACAATCGCCGTTTGAAAATTCGTTCAAAACACGATGTTTATGTTCCCTGTGCGTATATCTTCTCAAAAACTCATCCCTGCTAATTTTCAAATGTTCAGCGGCAATCTGGACATCGTTTTCGGTAAGATAAACGACACCTTCGGGGATTCGGCAACAGCGCCCACACCTCTGGCAGGAAAATCGCAATCCATTCCTGTAAAATGGCTCTTCCATTTTGCTTCAATTTTTTCAACCGCACAGCAACTAAATATTTTTGACAAAACGCATTCCTGGCAGACGCATCACGAGTCCTTCAAATTCAAGCGTCGAAAGAACTGGAAGTGCATAACTCACATCCATCTTGCACTTTCTCGCCAGGTCGTTTATATGAACAGGCTCGCTGGACAGTTCTTCGAACAGAATTTTTGCCGCTCCTGTGAGTTTTTCCACTTTTTCCATCACCATATCGAGTTTTTCGGGGGACAGCGTCGGTAATTCAAGGGCTTCGATTATATCCTGTGCAGAAGTGGTCAATCTGGCACCATTTTTAATTAGTTTATTTGTTCCGCGGCTCTGTGGAGATGATGGCGGTCCGGGAACGGCAAATACTTCGCGCCCCTGCTCGGCGGCGTGGTCAGCAGTAATCAAAGCACCACTTCTTTCTCCTGCTTCGACAACGAGAACCCCCAGCGAAATGCCGCTTATTATCCTGTTCCTGCGGGGGAAATTAAAACCCTCCGGAGGAGTGCCCGGTAGAAATTCCGATATTAGCGCTCCATTTTCGATTATTTTTCCTGCAAGCGCCCTATGTTCTGGCGGATATATTATATCAGGTCCGCTTGCGAGAACAGCGATTGTCCTTCCGCCTGCATCGAGAGCGGCTCTGTGAGCATATCCGTCGATGCCCACAGCGAGACCGCTCACAATTGTAATTCCTGCGGAGGCAAGTTCCTTCGAAATCCTCGTCGCAGCGATTTTTCCGTTATGAGTCGGTCTTCTCGTGCCGACAACCGCCACAGCGCGACTGTCCTGCGGGAGAATTTCTCCAATCACAAACAGTATCGGCGGCGCCTTTGGAATGCTTTTTAGATGATTTGGATAACCAGGCTGTCCCCATATCAAAGTATTTGCGTTGGATTGACGAATTTTTTTCACCATCTTTTCCAGAATGGGGTTATCTATCGAGCGCTTAATCCGTTTGGCTACGGTATCCCCCACAGATTGAGAGAGAAGTTCAACATCGGCGGAAATCACGCCATCAGGCGAACCGAACTCCACCAAAAGCCTCCGCAGCCTTATTATTCCAAGTCCTCTGACAGAGAGGAGCGCCAGCGCCGAAACAAGAGTTTCTTCCGAAACATTCATAACATAATAATTACGAAATTTCCCCACAAATAGCAACGATTTTATGAGGAATGCAGCAGGCGATTAAATTGCGTGAAAATTTTAATATTGACTAATGCCATTTTTTTGATATTATTTCACAACACAAAGAATTGGAAACAAAAATTGCTTACCATTTCAGGAGGAATATAGATGGCGAAGAAAATCGCACTGTGGATAATAGCACTTTCCGTGATTATTGCATTCGCAGGGGAGAAGAAAAACGAAATCAAATGGCAAACACTTCAGGACGGAATGAACCTCGCCAAAAAAGAGAACAAACCACTATATGTCTTCATATTCAGTTCTCACTGTGGATGGTGCAGAAAGTTCAGGCGGAATACATTGAGTAACAGCGATATAATCAATACACTTTCTGAAAAGTTCATCTCCGCCAAACTCAACACCTCATCCAACCAGAAGCAGGAATTCAACGGTAAAAAAGCCACTCAAAGGCAATTAGCGTCTATGTTCGGCATTAGAGGAGTTCCGACGAGCGTATTTATGGACAGCGAAGGAAAAGTGATAACGAAAATTCCAGGATACGCACCGCCCGAAACCTTTGAAAATATTCTGCGATACATAGGCGAAGGATGGTATAACGATATGTCATACCAGGAATTCATCGAAAGCGAAAATCTTTTGAAAAATAAATAAAACTTCCTCATATCATTAAAAAAGCCGTCGGCGTGCGATATGTCGGCGGCTTTTTTAATTGCGGCAATCAGATTTTTTTAACAAAAACTCACAACTGCAGAAAAAAATCTTGACAAATTTTTTTCCATTTATATTATTAGCACTCGAATGAGTTGAGTGCTAATATGGAAACCTAACATATTGAACATCAATATGATAACAATAAGCACAACAACATCAAACCATAAAACGGAGGTGAACTATGAACATCAATCCTCTCTATGACCGTCTCCTTGTGAAACCCTTTGAGGAAAAGGAAGTCAAAAAGGGGGGAATTATCATCCCCGATACGGCAAAGGAACGCCCGCAGGAAGGCAAAGTTCTCGCCGTAGGTGAGGGAAAGATGACCGAAGACGGAAAAATCATCCCCCTCAAAGTGAAAAAGGGCGACAAAATTCTATTCTCAAAATATGCGGGAACTGAATTTGAAATGGACGACGACAAGTATTTGATTATGCGCGAATCCGATGTTCTCGCAATACTCGAATAATCAGCGCAAAATTCAATATTGAATAAAAAACAAGGAGGCAAAAAATGTCAGCAAAGATGCTCGAATACTCGAACGAAGCGAGGGAGTTGATAAAATCCGGCGTGATGAAACTCGCAAAGGCAGTAAAGGTCACGCTCGGACCGAAGGGAAGAAATGTGGTTATGGAGCGCAAGTTCGGTTCGCCTCTCGTCACGAAGGACGGCGTGAGCGTGGCGAAGGAAATCGAACTGGAAAATCCATTTGAAAACATCGGCGCTCAACTGGTGAAGGAAGTCGCATCAAAGACATCGGATGTCGCAGGCGACGGAACCACAACAGCAACTGTGCTCGCAGAAGCAATCTTCCTCGAAGGAATGAAGAATGTCACAGCAGGTGCAAATCCTCAGGCTCTGCGAAGGGGATTTGAAAAAGCCACAAAAGCCATCGTCGAAGAACTTAAAAATATGTCGAAAGATGTATCCGACTCCCAGGAAATCGCCTATGTCGGTGCCGTTTCGGCAAACAACGATATGGAAGTCGGAAAACTCATCGCCGATGCAATGGACAAAGTCGGGAACGAAGGCATCATCACCGTCGAAGAGGCAAAGGGAACAGAAACCACTCTCGAAGTCGTGGAAGGAATGCAGTTCGACAGAGGCTATCTGTCGCCATACTTCATCACGGACCCCGAATCGATGCAGGCGGAACTCGAAGATGTGCTTGTGCTAATATACGACAAGAAAATTTCCGCAATGCGCGATCTTCTTCCCGTCCTCGAAAGAGTTTCCCACGCAGGAAAACAACTCCTCATCATCGCAGAGGACATCGAGAGCGAAGCCCTTGCCATACTTGTGGTCAATAAGCTCCGTGGAACGCTTAAAGTCTGCGCAGTAAAGGCTCCAGGCTTCGGCGATAGAAGAAAACAGATGCTTCAGGACATCGCAGTCCTCACAGGCGGACAGGTGATATCCGAAGAGCTCGGCTTCAAGCTCGAAAACGCCACCCTCGATGACCTCGGAAAAGCAAAGAAAGTAATTGTCGATAAGGACAACACCACAATCGTTGAAGGCGCTGGCGACCCCGAAAAAATTCAGGGAAGAATCAACGAAATCAAGGTTCTCATCGAAAAAGCCACATCAGATTGGGACAGAGAAAAACTGCAGGAGCGCCTCGCCAAGCTCGCAGGTGGCGTTGCAGTTATAAAAGTCGGTGCGCCAACGGAATCCGCAATGAAGGAAAAGAAAGCCCGCGTGGAAGATGCGCTTCACGCAACGAGAGCCGCCGTTGAAGAAGGCATCGTTCCCGGCGGCGGTGTCGCTCTGCTGAGAACAGTTCCAAAACTTAAAGAAGTCGAAAAAGAACTCAAAGGCGATGAAAAAATCGCTACAACCATTCTCAAAAAAGCCCTCGTTGAACCACTAAAACAAATAGCAAACAACGCAGGACACGAAGGCTCGGTGGTGGTAAACAGGGTTATGAATGGAAAGGACGCATACGGCTTCAACGCGGAGACCGAAAAGTTCGAAGACCTCATAAAATCAGGCGTGCTTGACCCCACAAAAGTGGTGCGTTCAGCACTCGAAAATGCCGTCTCAATAGCGTCGTTACTCCTTACAACAGAGGCTATGGTTGTGGAAAAGCCGGAGCCGAAGGATAAAAATGTCCCGCCGCCAGCAGGAATGGGCGACTATGGAATGTAAAAAAACAGCCGTATAAAATCAAAAGGGCGCCAGACTCACGGCGCCCTTTATCTTATCCGAAAATGCTATCTGGAGATAAAAATTAGAACTGCTCGAGGAAAGCGAGGTCGTTTTCATACAGCAGTCGTATGTCGTCTATGCCGAACTTCACCATAGCAATTCTCTCAACGCCCATTCCAAAGGCATAGCCCTGAACTTCATCGGGGTCGTATCCAGCAGCTTTAAATACTTCGGGGTCAACCATTCCCGCGCCGGAAATTTCGAGCCAGCCCGTTCCCTTGCAAACACGACACCCCTTTCCATCGCACACAGGACAGGAAAAATCGTATTCCACAGAAGGCTCGGTGAACGGGAAAAAGTGAGGTCTGAAGCGAACGCGAACATTTTCCCCGATGAACTGTTTCGCAAACGCAGTGAGAACACCTTTCAAATCCGCAAGCGTGACATCTCTGTCAACATAGAGACCTTCCACCTGGGTAAAAGTATAATAATGAGTGGAATCGATTGCATCCCGCCGATAGCACCTGCCTGGCGCTATGATTTTCACCGGAGGCTTCTGCGATTCCATCACTCTTATCTGAACTGGCGATGTCTGTGTGCGCAGCAGCCAGCCCTTTCGTTCAAGATAAAATGTATCCTGAATATCTCTCGCAGGATGGTCTTCGGGAGTGTTGAGTGCGTCAAAGTTATAGTATTCCGTCTCCATTTCAGGACCCGATGCCACAGAAAATCCCATCCCATAAAATATATCGACAATTCTCCTGAGAGTCCATTCCAGCGGATGAATTCCGCCCACTATCGGCTTTCGCCCTGGCAATGTGGGGTCAAACTTTTCATAGGATTTTTTCTGCGGCGCAACTACACCTGAAAACAGACTTTCAATTTTCTTCTTCGTTTCGTTGGCAAGTTTCCCCGCCTGCGGGCGCATATCCTGCGGCAGAGACGCAAGATGCTTCATCATCTTCGTCATCTCACCTTTTCGCCCGAGAAATTTAGCACGCAAATCTGCAAGAGATGACGATTCCGCAGAACGAACCTCGCTCTCCGCAGCAGACAAAATATCGGAAAGTTTTCTGGAAAATTCCTCTAAATCCATTTTATTCACGCAGAATTTTTGTGAAACTCCTTCACACCACGAAAATCATTCCCCACAAATAACATCGTATAGCCAATACAATTCCAACATACAAATTTTCACGGATAAATCTTTTTTGGGAAAAAATTTATTCTTCTGCCGCCTGAACAACTCGGGAAAATGTATCGGGGTCTTCCAGAGCAATTGCGGCGAGCATTTTCCTGTTCAACTGGATGTTCGCCCTTTTAAGAGAATTCATCAATTTTGAATATGTAGTTCCGTTCAACCTTGCAGCGGCGTTTATCCGTGCTATCCACAATTTTCGGAACTCTCTCTTTCGCTGTTTTCTGTGAGCATACTGGAACTGCCAGGCTTTTTCTACGACCTCTCGTGCCGTGCGATAAAGCCTGTGTCTTCCGCCGAAATATCCCGACGCTGCCTTTACAAATTTCTTGCGGCGCCTGTGCGATGCCGCCTGCTGTGTGCTTCTCATTTGATTCCTCCCATTTAGACTCGGGCGGGATTTTCATATCAAAAAATCCTCTTCGACAAAGCCCTGTGTCAATTCACATATTCAGAAAATAATCCAGGTGTCCGATACAATTATAAGACCAGCAAAATGCCACAAATATCAGGTTTTCCATACGATACTGCTACATTATATCGAAACTGAACATACGACTATTTCGCCAGCATTTTTCTAACCTTCGCCGCATCCGCAGGGGAAAGAACCTGTTTCTGGCTGAGCCGTCTCTTTCGATTTGCCCGCTTGCGGCGCATAAAATGTATCGTTCCAGAATGATAAGCCATAACCTTACCCGAACCGCTTATCTTGAAACGACGCCTTATTCCCCGTCTTGTCTTTATCTTTGGCATCTATCCTCCAATACCTATTTCTTCTTTCTGTGTTTGCCCAGAGGAACAATCTGCAAGATATACATTCTTCCTTCCAGCTTTGGACCAAATTCAACTTTTCCTATATCCTGAATATCGTTAATTATTCTTTTCATCACTCTTTCGCCGCCCTCGATATGTGTTATCTCTCTGCCCCTGAAGCGAAGAACTATTTTTACCCTATCGCCCTCTTCAAGAAAATTCCTGATATGCTTCAACTTCACAAGGTAATCGTTTTCTCCGATGCGTGATGTGAACCTTACCTCTTTTAGATGAACACCAATTTGATGCTTCTTTGCCTCTTTCTCCTTCTTCTTCAATCGATATAAATATTTCCCATAGTCGATTATTTTGCATATCGGCGGTCTTTCATTTGGAACGATTTCCACGAGGTCAAGGTTATATTCGCTGGCTTTACGCAGCGCTTCCTCCGTCGGCATAACGCCGAGCATCTTGCCATCCGGACCGATTACTCTAACCTGTCTGACCTTTATCATCCCGTTCACCCTCGGACGAAACCGATGGTCATCATTCTTACTTTGTCTCTTCAACACTTTTTATCTATCACCTCCATTTATTTGTTATAACACGCTTTCCTGATATACTTTCGACAAATAAAATAAATTTATCATTATGCTTTGTAATATATCAAACTTAATTAAATAATACAAATTCGCGGTGTGTCAACTAAATTTTATCGACAATTTTATTATATTAGTC
>JAGHAI010000099.1 GCA_021161555.1 bacterium | reverse complement strand
TTTCAATACACATCGGGTCGTGCCTTGCCCAGGTTCCCCAGCCGGTTATGTCGCTTTCAAAATCATTGAAATAAGGGATTGAAACCATAGGAGCGGTATATATTGGCATTGGCGGAGCTTCGCTCCTTTCGTGAGGAATTCGTTCGGACGGAGCGGAGAACACAAGCGAAAAAATCAAAATAAACACAAACAGATTTTTATTAAAGGACATAATTTCCCTCCAACCAATTTATTATAATAATTATTTTTTGAAAATCAACAACAGGAAAAAGAAGAATGTCCTTAATTATTTTTGAAAAATTTTAAAAAATTGTTGCAAATTATGAACAATTCATTTCTTATCGAAGATGCAAAAAATCGGAGGATTTTTATGCGCTGGAATAAAGCACTTATTCCCACATTCAAGGAAGACCCATCGGACGCTGAGGTAATTTCGCATAAATTGATGCTTCGCGCAGGGATTATCAAACAGCTCTCCGCGGGACTTTATACATTTTTGCCACTCGGCTGGCGAGCTATGTTGAAGGCGATGAAAATCATTCGCGAGGAAATGGACGACATAGGCGCGCAGGAAATCTTTATGCCCTCGCTCAATCCCATAGAGATATGGGAGGAAACTGGAAGGGCAAAGGATATGTCTGAGATATTGTTCACATTTGAGGACAGGAAAGGACACAGAAATGTCCTTGCACCCACGCACGAGGAAATCATCACTCACATCGCGCGGGACGAAATTCGCTCGTTCCGAGACCTGCCGCAGATATGGTATCAAATTCAGAACAAGTTCCGCGATGAACCCAGAGCGCGATTTGGTCTTCTGCGCGTCAGAGAATTTTTAATGAAGGACTCGTATTCACTCTGTGCAAATTGGGAGCAACTCGACGAGATATACAATCTTCACGAGCGAGCATATCGCAGGATATTTTCGAGATGCGGGTTGAAATATGTTGTGGTCGGTGCATCGAGTGGTCTTATGGGCGGCAGCGCATCGCAGGAATTTATGGTGCCATCCGATGCAGGCGAAGATTCTACCGTGTTCTGCGAAAAATGCGGATACGCCGCAAACACTGAGGTGGCAGAAAGCATTCCGTCTGAGGGCAGTTGGGTGGAATTTCCCGGACGGAAGAAAATTCACACTCCATTTTTGAAGACCGTCGATGAGGTGAGCAAATTTCTCGGCGTTCCCCAAAATCAAATGCTGAAATCACTTATTTATGTTTCACAGAAAGATGGGCAGCCTATTATGGTTCTCCTCCGCGGCGACCACCAGCTGAATGAGGAAAAATTATCGCGCTACATCGGTGGAACAGTTCGTCCTGCGCATCCTGAAGAGGTGCTCGAATGGTTTGGCGTTCCCGTCGGATTCCTTGGACCTGTGGGCGTACCGAAGAACATAAAAATTCTTGCAGACAAAGCTTTTCCCATCGATAAGCAGTTCGCGACAGGAGCAAATGAGGAGGATTATCACATCGTTGGATGGAAGTTGAGCGAAATACCAGATGTCGAATTCGGCGATTTTAGAACCGTTCAGGAAGGGGAAAAGTGTGTAAAATGTGGCGCTCCACTATCTGTGAAGACGACGATAGAAATAGGACATATTTTTAAGCTGGGAACGAGGTATTCCGAAGCTATGGGGGCGACATTTACAGATGTTGATGGCGAACAGAAGCCCATTATTATGGGAAGTTATGGTATTGGCATAGGCAGAATTCTCGCATCAGCAATAGAACTTTACGCCGACGAGAACGGCATTATCTGGCCCATAACAATTGCCCCATTTGAAGTGATTATCACGGCGCTGGATGTGACGAAATCCGATGTCGTCGATGTGGCAGAGAAATTGTATGCGGATTTGCGTTCTGCTGGCGTGGATGTGCTGTACGACGACAGGGACGAGCGCGCGGGAACTAAATTCAAGGACGCAGATTTGATTGGAATCCCGATAAGAATCACGGTGGGGAGAAAAGTCGCCGAAGGCAATGTGGAAATATTTGTGCGAAAAGACGGCTCACGACAGGATGTCAGAGTGGAGGATGCTGTGAACAGAACTGTGGAAATTAGGAAAAAACTTATCGAAGAAATAGAGAATAAAGTTTGATTTTTTATATTTCGCCGCTGAGATATTTTTTTCTCCTATCCTCTGGAAATTTTTCTATCGCATACCGCAGCATAGTGCGCGGCATTTTCTTATAGTGCTTTTTTAAAAATCTTTCCTCCGCTGCGATGTCTCTGTTGCCGATTTCCCGAAGCATCCATCCGACGGCTTTGTGTATTAAATCTTCACCGTCGTTCAGAAGAATCTTCGATATTTCCAGCGCATCTTCGAAGTCGTTCTGTTTGATGAGGTGATATGTAGCTATAATTGAAATTCTTCTCTCCCACAAATTTTTCGACCTCGCCAGATTATAGAGTATCCTTCTATCTTCATTCTGAACAAATGCCCCCACAATCTGCGGCGCAGAAGAATCAACAATATCCCAGTTGTTGATGTGTTTTGTGTTCTTCAAATACAAATTGAATATTTTTTCCTGTGTTTCCCCATCTGACTTTTTAAAAATTTCTGCGAGGATGAAGACCGCCAGCAGCCGCTCCTCGTGATATTCCGATTTGAGCAGTTTTTCCGCTTCATCCAGCGAAATTTTTTTATATTTCCTGGCAACTTTTCGCAAAATGGGAACCTGAATGCCCAGAAACTTATCTCCTTCGCCGTATCCTCCCTTTTCCGCCTGAAAGAACTTTTTTGACTTCGCCGCACGATTCTCATCCCTGTATGTGAGCAATTCACCGTGAATATCTTCGTAAGTATTTTCATTGTCCATCGTTTTACCACCTGATTTTAATTCAAAAAAACTCATCTGCGAGGTCGCACTATATTTTTCCCATTATTGCGTATGCGATGTATGATATGTGAAGATTTATGTTGTTCAAATCGCTCAATATGTCGATGTGAATTGTGCTCGTTTCCTCCGATTCCTTCAGTCCCTTTCTCAATCTGACGAGATGGCTGCGATAAAGTTCCCTCTGTCTTTCGACGAGATGTTTTGTCTGTTCAATTACCATTTTTGCGAGGGTTTTGTCCC
The DNA here is from genome assembly GCA_021161555.1 of bacterium. Lineage (GTDB taxonomy): Bacteria > UBP14 > UBA6098 > B30-G16 > B30-G16 > JAGHAI01. Next base: position 4,133 of record JAGHAI010000099.1, on the reverse strand, counting down.
GCAGAGGGATGGCGTCGAGCGCTGTTCTGTAGTTTTTCAGCACATCGTCGTGATACTGCAGAATTTCAGAAAATCCCTCATCCGAAAAATAATATCCGACATCGATTTTCTTCCGCGCGTGAACGGCAAGGTCTTTGCTTATCACATCGCCGATGTGTTCCAGCTCAAATGCTATGTGAACAAGCGCCACTGTGAGCGATGCGCTTTCCTCCTCCATTTCTTCCATAGCGACCTTGCTCAAAAACTCTGTGATGGATTCCTGCAACAAATCGACCTTGTCGTCCTCATCGATTATTTTTTTGAGGAGCTGCTTATCATTTGAGAAGAAGACTTTTCCCCAGTCTCGCAGCATTTCTTCGACCTTTTCGCCCATTCTGATTATTTCCTTCGTTGCCTGTCCCATTGCCACGAGCGGATTGGCGAGCATTTCATCGTCGAGATAGCGCGGCGAAAAGTCGATATCGCTCCTGCCCTGCGGGATTATCCTTTCGAAAAATCTTGCGAGAACTTTCGCAAACGGGAAAAATATCAGCGCTACAACCGTTTCAAAAAAAGTATGTGCATTTGCTATTCTGCGTGGCAAATCGCCGCCGATGGCATCAATTATAGACCTGTATTGACCAATGAATGCGAAAAATATCACTGCGATGACAATTCGCAGTATCAGCTGTCCAAATGCAATCCGCTTCGATATGGTTTTCCCCTTGATTGAACCGATAATTCCGAGCATACAGGAGCCCACATTAGCACCGATAATCATCGGCAGGGCAATTCTCAAATCCACAATTCCACTGAATGCGAGAGTAAGCAACAACCCGAGAACAGCAGTGCTGCTTTGAAACAGCGTAGCCAGCGCAAAACCGAACACCGCCACCCAGAACGGCGCACCGACAAGAAAATCCACCATTGCACCAATTGCAGGATGTTCGTGAAACTGCACGATACCATCCTTCATAATCGCCATTCCTAAAAATAACAATCCGAACGAAAATATAACCCTGCCGGTATAATGCCACACACGGGAATGAACGAAGAAAAATATCACAAAGCCAATCGTTATAAGTATTGGAGCGAATCTGTATATTTTAAATGCGAGCAGTTGAACTGTGAGCGAACTTCCAATTCCCGCGCCAAGTATAACAGGAAGCGCCTGCGCCAAAGAAACAAGCCCGGCATTTGCAAATCCAATTAACATCAGCGCAACCGCACCGCTCGATTGAAGCGCAAAGGCGAGAAATATTCCCATCAAAAAGCCGAGCAGAGGATTTTTCGTCAGCCTGGCAACCCACATACGAAGCGTGGGACCCGCAAGTTTTTGAAGATTTCTCGTTACCTGCGAAATCCCATACAAAAATACGCAAAGCCCCCCGACTATTTGAAACATCTGCATCGTCGTCATAAAACCACCATCTTTGCATTAGCAAAAAAACTTTTTACGCGAAAAAACTGTTTTCCGCACCGTTTCTGGAGAAATTCATTAGTTTACGGCATCCAGCACATTGGCTAAATGCCGCAGAACCAAATTTTTTAAAAAAGTAATGAAGGAAAACCCTTTTGAAAAAGATTTTTCGCATTAAACATTATATCCCAATTCCCGCAAACGGGCTTTCCCATCTTCCGTGATTTTTTCGACAGACCAACGAGGCTCGAAGGTCAATTCAACATCAACTTCTTCGATGCCGTCAAGTCGGGACAACTGTTCCTTTATCTGCCTCGTCAGTATGTGATGAATTGGACACCCCGGCACTGTGAGAGTCATCAATATGTGAACTTTCCCATTATCGATGCCAATGTCGTAAATAAAACCAAGGTCGTATATGTTAATGGGAATTTCGGGGTCGAATATCTTTTTCAGTTCAGCGATGATTTTTTCTTTTAGTTCACTATTTTCCGACATAGTTCCTCCTGCTAAATCTTAAATAAATAACAATTAATAATAAATTATAATTAAAACAGACGCCATCCACAAGAGCAAATTTATGATGAAAATAGGGTCGGAAATCACAAGCCTTTCGGGAGATTCGCCCCGTCCTTCAACCTTGACGAGAAAAAGATATCGAAAAATCCCATATATCACGAACGGAAGCGTGAGTCCGAGATATTTTGTTCCGAAGCGAGATGCCGTTCCAGGGTCGAAGACATATATCGCATAGGTTATAATTGCGCCGTATCCCTGAATGGCGAGGATTTCATCGAGGAAAGGCAGACTGTATTCACGCATAACTTTTCTCGTTGCTGGTGTCTTTTCCGTCTCAATTCGAAAAAGTTCCTGACGCCTCTTTGCTGTGACCATAAATAGCGCAAGCAAACTCGTGCAGAGAAGCAGCCAGGAGGAAATTTCCACTCCGAGAACCACAGCACCCGCAGCAGCACGAAGTAAAAATCCCGATGCAACGACAATTATGTCCACAATGACGAGCTTCTTCAGTATAAATGTATATAAAATCTGCAAGACGACATACATTGCGCCTATCAGAAATAGACCTGAACTTAGCTTCGCCGACCAGAAAAGCCCGATAAATACCAGCAGAACTGAAATAATTCCCGCCAGATAGATGGGAATTTCTCCACTCGGCAACGGACGATGCTTTTTATCAGGATGCAGTCTATCTGCGGGCAAATCGACGATGTCGTTGAACAGATATATGCCGCTTGCCAGAAAACAGAACACCACAAATGTTTCCAGCGATAGTAGGAATTTTTGAGGATTTAAGAATTCCTGCGAAAATACCAGTCCCGCAAACACAAAAAGGTTTTTCACCCACTGCAATGGCCTCAACGATAAAACTATAGCTCTAATTGTTCTCATATCCTCTGTGCGTGATTTTCTCAATCATTTTAAGTGCTGAACTCCTTCGCTCATTCAAGGTTCAATATAAGCTGATTTTTCCATATCGAGCAAATATTTTTTCAACCTGACACCTGCGGAAAAACCGCCGAAACCGCCATCGGCGCGGATTACTCTATGGCAGGGAATAATTATCGGAATGGGATTTTTTGCCATCGCATTTGCCACAGCTCTTGCCGCACGAGGACTTCCACATCTCCACGCAAGCTGAGAATATGTGATTGTTTCGCCGAACTTAACACTTCTCAATTCGCACCACACTCGCCTCTCAAATGGCGTTCCCCAAAGCGGTTTCGGGACGACGGAAAAAATTTTCCTCTCGCCGCCGAGATATTCCAATATCTCCGATGCAGCAGGAACCTTGCCCTCGACGATTTTCTTCACGCCGATGCCGTGAAATTTCTCAAAGAGAACCTCATCATTGCCAAGCGCAACGCCGAAAACCCAAAAATTTTTGCCAAAAACCGTTCCTCTGACGATACTATGATGAAAATGCTGAACGAATATTTTATCAATTGAATTTAGATTCATTTATTATAGTATTTATCTCTAAATGTTTTTTCTTCACCATTTAATCTCCATTTGTGGTGGTTTGAAAATTAGAAGTTCATAAGACTTTTTAATATGATTTGTCTTATTCTTTATTCTATTCAGTCCTATTCTCGTTTCACCCTGCCCCATCGTATATTGCCAGCTTGGTTTATAAATCTCATAACCACTATACCATTCCCTGATTTGCGCACAATCATTGTATGATAGAATAAATCCCCCGCGATGTTCCTGTAGAAGTTGATGAAGCTTTTTGTGGTCAAAATTCTTATGATGAATCGGAAAATTTCTCTGTGGATAAATCCCCCGAAACATTTTACTATCCCCTCCAAGATAATAAGGCGGGTCAAGATACATAAAATCATATTTATGAGCAGGTATTGTATCTGCAAAATCCCCTGTAAAAACCTTCAAGTTCGGCGCTTTAAAATTCCGCACTTTTAAAATCATATTTAAATACCGTTTCTCATTAAGATATACGCTCGATGGCCAGCCCAGAAAACCAGGACCATAAGATAAATTACGATTGAAAAAATAATATGCGGCGAGAGTAAGTCTATCGAGTTCGATATTCCCATCCCAATAGGATTTCAATATAGATTTTATCCGATAATATTCTTCTCTATCTGGTTTTAACTTGCTCAACTTTGTAAAAAGTTCTTCAGGTTTTTCAATCTGCACCTGCCAGTAATTCACCAAAATATCAAATATATCATATCCTATAACCTCGATATTG
>JAGHAI010000097.1 GCA_021161555.1 bacterium | reverse complement strand
TAAATAATTGTATATTTTGAATAAAAAAAACGATAATTTAAAAAAGATTGACTTCAAAAAATTTTAGAATATGATATGAAACGACTATGAACTTGGATAGCCAAAAACTCGTTTCACTCATAAGCGATGCGGGCGTCGTCGGTGCTGGCGGCGGTGGATTTCCTGCATCTATAAAACTGGCGGGCAATTTTTCACACTACATCGCAAATGGCGCAGAATGCGAACCTCTCCTGCACAAGGACATCGAACTTATGGAGCGCCATTCCTGTGAAATTGCGGAAGCACTCGCCATAGTTAAAAATGCCACCGATAGCCAAAAATTGTATTTTGCAGCAAAGAAAAAATACGAAAAAGTATGGCAGAACATAAAGCCACACCTTGAAAAATACGGCATCATACCTGTATATCTCGATGACATTTTTCCTGCTGGAGATGAATTTGAGATAGTGAAAGAAGTTCTCGGGAAAACAATTCCCCCTGCAAACATTCCACTATCGCTTGATGCCGCTGTAAACAATGTTGAAACGCTGCTCAATATTCGCCGGGCAATCGATGGAAAACCCGTCGTCAAAAAATGGCTGACTGTGGCAGGAGAAGTAGAAAATCCCTTTACAGCAGTTGTGCCAGTGGGAACACCCGCATCTCATCTTATAAAACTCGCTAAACCGATGATAGAAAATTACGCCATAATTGAAGGCGGACCTATGATGGGCAACATCGTCAACGATGACGAACCGGTGAAGAAGACCACTGCGGGCTTTCTTGTGCTTCCACAGGAACATAAAATAGTCAAGAGCCGAACGATGCCGATAAAATATGTCCTGCGGCTTGCGGCATCCGCCTGTATGCAGTGTCGCAGTTGCACCGACATCTGTCCGAGATACCTTCTCGGTCATCCCATTGAACCTCACAAGATTATGCGCGCCGCAGCAATGCCAATTTCACTCCCCGCAGAAATTTTTAAAAATGCTCTGCTATGTTCAGAATGCGGAATTTGTGAACAGTTCGCCTGCCCGATGGGGCTTTCCCCACGAAGAATCAATCGTGAGTTGAAGATGCAATTTGCAGGGGAAAACATAAGATACCAGTGGAACGGCGAAGAAGTTCTTTCAAGGGAAGTCAGAGATTTCAGAAGAATTCCCTCCCGAAGGCTCGCCGAAAGACTGGGAATTATCAAATACATCGACATTCACCCTGAATTTTTCGCAAAAATCGAGCCTCCGGAAACCCTGATAATTTCTCTGAAACAGCACGCAGGAGCGCCTGCCGAGCCTGTTGTGAAAGTGGGACAAAAAGTATCGACGGACGAAATGATAGCGAAGGTGTCGGAAGGAAAAATCGGCGCGAACATACATTCCCCTGTGGATGGAAAGGTGATTGAAATCAACGATAGAATATCAATATCTCTCTTAAAAATGCTTCTGCATTTTAAAATGCTTTCAACAAGCGAAATGAAATTTTATGAAACCGACAGTAAAAAAAGGATTGCTCATCGGCAGGACGAGGTATAAGGAAAGTTCGCTCATCATACGAACACTTATGGAAGATGGCTCTCTTGTTTCGCTCCTATTCAAAGGTGCACTGCGCAGAAAGTCGGGAATTGCTGGAAGAATAAGACCATTCGCACTGCTCGAGTTCGTATATTATCACAGACCGGGAAAAAACATCTACACCGCTTCTGATGTCGAAGTACTGGAGGATTTTTCCGATGCAGTTTCAGACTATACTTCTCAACAGCGCGTGGCAAAATTTTTTAAAAAAGCAGTATCTCTGATTAAACCAGAACAGTCAGTGCCAGAAATATTCGACATCGTCCTCGCATTGTTGCGGGAATGGAAGGAAATATCATCGCTTTCGGAAAACCTGCTGTGGTCGGGGTTTCTTCTCAAGATAATGACATTTGCAGGGTTTTCTCCGACCATATTCCGCTGCGCAATTTGTGGGGGCAAAATCAATCACGAAGAAAACTCTGCATTTTCACCTTCAGCGGGAGGACTCATCTGTTCGTCCTGCCGCAAGCCAAATGACGCCATACAATTTTCTAAAGAAATGGTAAAAACCGCCCAATTTCTGTTGTCAAATTCTTTCACAAAATATTTTAAGATTATGCCTGCCGAAGATGAATTTAAGAAATTGAACATCGCCCTGCAAAAATTCTGGGAATATCACATCGGCGAAGAAAAAAGTTAATACTGTTGATATTGACTTTAATGTAAATTTTGATATTATTATAAAAATACAAGAATTTTTGAGAATGATGCGATATATAATAGCAATTATGATTATCATTATTTCATCGGGAAAAGCAGATAGTTGGCTCATTCGTCTTGGGGTTCAAAACGATGACCGGTCGTATCTCGACCTTTATAATGAATTCGGCGTTTCTCCCACTGCAAACGACGAATACGGGATTGAGGACTTTATAAACCTTTTCTCTCCCGAGCCGCATTACATTGACCTCTATTTCCCCCACGATGATTCCGATAGAGTTGACTATTGGGAACCGCCGAATAATGCAAAATATTCGATAGACATAAGAAGCGATTCTACAGTCGTTCACAATTTTTACTTCGATGTTTTTTGCAATACGACTGGCACGCAAAATGTGTCAATTTTCTGGGTTGAAGAGGATTCAGTTCCGCCGTCATATCTCGTAAAAATTTCGCCAATTCACGATGAAGGCATAAACATATTTCTGGGCGATACTCTGCGACAAACACTTTCACCTGGAATATACTATTTTGTTGCAACGACCAAAAAGAACGCATTTGAACGAATTTCAATATCTCCAGACCCACTGTTTCTGCGAATTGGAGAATCTGCGCACATATACGCCTATCTTATCGGCGACGAAGATACATTGAAATTGAGCAATCTCGACTGGAATCTCTGGGGCGAATCGGCAGCTTTTGATGAAGGAAGCGTTTCGGGAATTACTGAAGGAATTTCATACATTTCAGCCTGTTTCCGCGGGTGGTGTGATACAACTGCGATATATGTTTCTGGAACGGGTGTTCCAGTTCAAATCCATCTTGAAACGGGATGGAATTTAATTTCGCTGCCTGTAGAACCCGCCACAAACAATGCCGGGGCAATTTTTGGGGATTTTAGCGAAAATATGTATAAATTTGATGACGAGACACAGGAATACATAAGAATGAGAGACATCACCACAGGCGAAGGATTTTTTATACTTTCTTATTCGGACACAAACATTTATATTTATGGCGCACCGATTTTAAGCATCGATAGAGAGCTCTCGGAAGGATGGCACATCGCGGGCTGTCCGATAATACCTGTCCCGAAGTCACGCATACATTCTGAGCCCGGACATTCATTTTTGCCCGAAATCTATGGATATGAAGAAACAGGATATTTCCGCGCCGATACTCTGTTGCCAGGAAAAGGATATTGGTTCTTTCAAATATTTAGAAGTGAAATTCACATTCATTGATTAGGAGGAATAACTATGCATTCTTCAAGAATTTTATTCGTTTTCACCATTTTATTTATGGGCGTTCTTTTCGCTGGTACCTATACTGAAACTTTTGAAGACCTGGATTACTGCAATATGGCAAAGACAACTGGCGGATGGGATGTTGCAGATTCCTTCGGCACAGTTGCCAGACAGGCACCGTCGGAAAAATCGTGGGGAAGTGCCACAGGACAGACGATGAAGTGCGATTTCAGCGGGAATTACATTTACGCTGCGGATAACAATGGTGTGGCTAAATTTGAAATCAGTTCAGTACCTCTAACTCAATCCGCACATATAACGACCACAGGAAACGCCGTGGATATAGAAATACACGGTTCCTATGCCTATGTTGCGAGTTCAAGCAACTTTTATTCAGTTCTTTTGAGCAATATGTCCACAAATTACAACATCACATGTAGCGCCTATGGAGTTGCCATATTGGGCGATTACGCCTATGTTGGAGGTGGCAGCGATGGATTGTGGAGAATAGACATAAGCGACCCGACGGATATGAATAATTGC
>JAGHAI010000007.1 GCA_021161555.1 bacterium | reverse complement strand
TGACCAATAACAGTTCCGGTTACCGTTGGCATTTCATCCAGAATGCGAACTATTTCTCCTGTGTGAGCGTCAATCCATGCTATCCATAATCCGAGTGGATTTCTTGTTCTAACTTCGAGCGACCAGATGAGTTTTCCCTCATAATGGTCCTTTTTGTGAATAGGGGCGATGTTGAGATGACTTTCGAGCATTTCGCCTTTTGATGCGCCAACATATTGCAGAACAGAATGATACGCTTCATTGATAGAAATCGTAGGGTTTGTATCAATATTGTTCGCAATGGGTTTTTGAGTGCTTCGAAATAGAAAAATTTCGCCATCGGAATTTATTCTCAATTCCGCAGATGCTGAAAGAACATCTATGTCATCGACGCATTGTTGCAGGGATACATACCATTTCCCCAAAATATTTTCCACTCTTGAAATTCTCATATTTTCGAGCGATACGGGAAACAGCGGTCCGTATTTTTTTGCAAATTCCACTGCTGCACGACGCGCTTCTCCTTCGGTATGTGCCGAAACCCCGGTTGGAAGAGGGGAACATACGAGCAATGTAAAATTGTGGCTGATGGGGTCAATTTTTGCCGATATTATCTTTTGTGGTTTTTGGAAAAAATCAGAAAAAGCATCTTCAGGAGCGTTTATAGGTTCGGGATAGTTAATTTTTATCTGCGGCACATTTTGTTCGTGGGGAAGAAGCGCATACGAAAAATTTAAAAATAAAAAAACGACCACAGCGCTGAAAAAGTATCTCATCTTGAAACCCCCGTGAATGTTAAAGTGTTGTAAAAAGTGGTCGCTTTTTTCAAATAATTTCTCCTCCTATATAATAAATATGAAAAAAATTTTAAAAATCAATAATTTTTATTCAGTATTGTCTGAATTGTTTTTTCAGCATTACAATTGCTCATAACATCTTGACAAAGTTTTTAATGGAATTATTTTCACGAAAGTTATAAAAAAATCGGGAGAAAATTTTGGAAAAAATTTTGGTTACAGGTGGAGCAGGTTTTCTGGGGTCGCATCTGGTCTATGCACTCGAAAGAGAAAATTTTGATGTTGTGGTTCTTGACGATTTATCCACCGGATTTTTGAAAAATATTTCGCAGACACGAGCGCATTTTATCGAGGGCACGGTGGAAAATGAAAATATCGTGAGAAAATCTGCGGAAGGATGTGGAGCAATTTTCCATCTTGCGGCGATGGTATCCGTTCCGCTCTCAATTGAAAATCCCAGGAGGTGCTTTTCTGTGAATGTGAACGGAACGAAGAATGTAATAATGGCTGCGGAAAAAAATGGGATTGAAAAGATAGTGTTCGTTTCATCGGCTTCCGTGTATGGTTCCGTGCCAAAAATACCGCAGCGCGAGGATGACGAGACATTTCCCGAAAGTCCCTATGCGGAGTCAAAACTGCGGTCTGAAGAGATGCTGTCCGAATGGTCAAAGAGGACGGGAGGAACTGCTGTGTCCGTTCGGCTTTTTAATGGTTTCGGTCCTCGTCAGCGGGGTGATTCGCAATATGGCGCTGTTATACCGCGTTTTTTATCCGCCGCTTTGGATGGAAAGCCAATTGAAATATTTGGCGATGGCGAACAAACTCGCGACTTTATCTTCGTCGATGATATAGTTAATGCGCTTTTGTTTTTGATGAAGTCCGATTTTTCGGGTGTCGTGAATCTGGCGCGTGGAGAGGGGATATCTATATTGCGGCTTGCTGAAGTTGTCAGGGAAATAGCAGGACGGGAAATTCCTGTGGAATTTAAAAAATCTCGAAAAGGGGAAGTTCGTCATTCCGTTGCGGATATATCTAAACTGAAATCAATTGGATACCAGCCAGAAATTTCGCTGAAAGAGGGTTTAAAAATTACACTGAATTCGTTATATGGATAAGAGTGATGAAAATTTGCGTGTCATAGCGGTTATTCCCGCGTATAATGAGGAAAGCACAATTGAAAAAGTCGTTGGAGAAGTGAAGGCAAGTGTGTCTGGAATTGATGTTGTCGTTGTCGATGATGGTTCTTCTGACGATACATATCATTGTGCGCTGAAATCGGGGGCGAAGGTAGTTCGTCATCCCTTCAATATGGGGATAGGCGCCACAGTTCAAACGGGCTTTAAATTTGCTGCAAAAAGAAATTACGATGTAGCAATACAGGTGGATGGTGATGGTCAGCACAATCCGTCATATATTCCTGAAATGTTGAAAATTCTAAAAAACAGCGATGCAGATGTGGTCGGCGGTTCGAGATTTCTGGAAAAAAAAGGATTTCAATCGTCCCTTTTGAGGAGAATGGGCATAAAATTTTTTGAACTGATTTTTAAAATTCTCGTCGGGATTGATGTGACGGATTGCACTTCGGGATTTCGTGCCTTTGGAAAGGATGCGCTTTATTTTGTGGCAAAAAATTATCCGGAGGATTATCCCGAGCCAGAGGCGGTGATATTGCTGAAAAAAGCAGGATTTAAGTTTGTAGAAATTCCTGTCGTTATGCGAGAAAGACAGGGGGGAAGCACTTCTATAAAAGGTTTTAAGCCGTTTCATTATATGGTGAAAGTAACACTGGCGCTGCTGATGAACATAATAAGAAAGGTCGAAAGATGAAACGAGTTCAATTGATATCACTTTTTGCTTCTCTGGGGCTGCTCGGAATTGTGCTCGAACTTGTGCGGAGAAAGTTATTGAAGGAAAGATTTGCATTACTCTGGATTTTCTCTGCGCTGGTGCTTGTTTTGTTTTCGTTCTGGGCTGATTTGCTTGAAATACTTGCAAATCTGGTTGGAATTTATTATGCCCCCGCTGTGCTTCTGCCGATTATGTTGTTTTTTGTAATTGTTTTGTTCCTGTATTTTTCAGTAATTGTTACAAAGCAGGGGGACAGAATAAAAACGATGGCGCAGAATATTTCCATTCTTGAAGAAAGAGTAAGAGAACTTGAAGAAAAAGGAGAGAAGGAAGAATGAAAAGGGTTTTAATGCTGCTATTGGTATTCGTTGTTTCCCTTGCATTTGCGCAGGATATTGCCGTTCAGTATTTTCAAAGCACCGATGATATTCGTGAGGCAAAGGACAGGGACGAAATCACATACGACCAGTATGTTGAACTTTTGCAGTTGTTTGAGGAAAAAGTTGAGGTCAACACGGGGAATTTGAGGCGATTGCTGGCAATTCCTGGCGTCACGCGGGAGGATATCGAAGCGCTGGAGGCGGCGAGAATAGACAAAGGTCCTTTCCGCAATAAGCGTGATGTGAAAAGACATTATCGCGGGGATTTCGATTTAATAGAACCGTTCATTGTCGTCGTGCCGCCCGTGAAGATAAACATTTCTGGATACGCAAAGGTTTATACAAACAGGGATTATGCCGCTCCATCGGATGATTCTGACCCCTATCATAAGACTAAACTGAAGTTGCGCTATAAAAATTTCTTCTTTGATATGTCCCTTCGCCAGAGTGGAAATAGTATGGGGCTTTTGTCGTCGAGGTCGCTGAAGTATTCCACAAGGAAACTGGAAGTCATTCTGGGCAATTATTATCGCAAGGAACTTGGATATGGGCTGTTGGTCGGTCGTTATCTTTCGATTTCATCGACATATAGAGATAACGATGGATTGGGATATTTGCTTTCGCCTGCCTATGGCGATATGAACGGGCTTTATGTCCGATGGAACGCCACAAGACACTGGCAGATTTCTGCGGCAATATCGGGCAACTGGTATGAAAGTTCTTCTCAGAATCTTTTTTCTGGCGCGGTTTCATATTACAAGAGTCGTGTGGGTAAGATTGGACTGGTTTTGTATAACGGTTCCGTTACCGATATAGAGGACAGCGCAGATTATACATATTCTCAGACTGGTGGTTCCGTTTTTGGAGAAATTCGTTTCAGCGGCTGGAAACTCCGCAATGAAACGGGGATTTTGAACGATGGAACCTGGGGAACTAATTTTTATCTATATTCTCCGAGAAGAGGTGGCGGAAGTATGCAGTGGAAATTCTGGGCATATCACAAAGATTTTAAGCCGCTCTATTCCGATGGCGAAGCCGACTACGGGACGATTTCATATTATCCTGACAGTTTTGAATTTTACCTTAAATCCAAACAGGCAGGCGAAATGGGAACTGCCGCATCGGTTAGATTCCCGCTGATGGAAAGACTTAAAGGTGAGTTGAATTTTTCGTATTTCAATGTGGCAGATGACCCCGACAACGGCGGAGAATCCCAACTATCGCTGAAATACAGCGCGGGTCACGGGAAATACATAAATGTTTATGCAAATAGACGATGGCGTGGGGAGGATGAAAGGGGAGATACTCGTGATAAAGTTAGTCTATCTTCCAAGTGGCGCATTTTTGAAAAATTTGTCTTTCAGACATACGGATATCTCAGCTGGACGCAGTATGCAGAGGGCGATTGGCGAAGAGGCGCAAAGATTTCCGAAACATTGTGGTATCGAGCGAAGAAGCAGCTGGAATTTGGCTTAAAAGTTGAGCGAAATGACGGAAACCTCGACGACCCCGAATACGGATATTGGGGAATTTCAATAACGCCTCATATAGATATCAGGAATGCAAATTACAGGACAGAACTGTCGTTCAGAAAATATGATGACGATGAAAAGTGGCAGTTGCAGATAAGAATCAATGCTCTTGTCGGCTGGTGATATTTTTTAAAATATATTTTGGGACGAAATCGAATTTTATTTGAGTGGTCTATTTCGTAGATTTTTTCGCTATCGCTTCTGAAACCGTTATAAATTCTATCCCGTATTTTTTCAGCGTCGGCAGATTTTTTTTGAGTATCTGATATGTTGTATCGGATGAGTGGCAATTTATTATCATTGCGGGCATTCTTCTTGCATCCAGGCAGTATCGATACAGTCTCTGTTCGATTTCGTCCGCTGAAATGATTGGCGGGTCGATGATGTGGTCGATGTGAACCGCAGGAATTTTCATCGTGATGGCGACTTCTTCACTCACAGAATAAGGTGTCGTGCGAGAATCCACCCAGAAAAGCCCAGCATCTCGGACTGCACGGAGAACCTGATACATAACTCTTTTGTTCTCAGTTGCCCGGGAACCCATATGGTTGTTTGCACCGACGGCACCAGGTATTGCAGAAATGTCCTTTTCTGCCTGGCGAAGTATTTCGTGGTCTGTCATTGAGACAAAGATGGCGCCACCGCCAGGGTCAACTTTGGGATAGTTTTTGGGTTCCATCGGAATGTGCACCATTCGCTCAATCTTATCGTAATTTTTCAATTCGCGCAGTATATACTGCGTATATTCGCCCTGCGGCAATATTGAGGCGTCAAATTTTATGCCGAGTTCAAAAAATTTTTTCGCTATGGGAACGGGATAGTATCCGAAGTCATCTATGAGCAGAGCGACATAAGCGGGTTTTATGGTGGCGCTGTTTCTGCGCCTGATTTTTATCTGGTGTGTGGATATTCCACCGTATCCGACCTTTATCGTGAGTTCCGTTCCCGATTTCTTATCGAAGGCATCCATAATCCTGCCGCCAGAATCAACTATGGTGTGCTGCAGCACATAATTTATGTGAGCCATTGGAAATGCGCTGTTCACTGTCATTGTTATATTGGAAAATTTTGTGTTCGGGAACTGTTCGATTTCCTTGTTTCGTTTCCACCGCAGGTTGTCGTCGCTCACGCCAAGGTCGCAGGCAGCCTGCATAATTGCGCCTTCAATCCTTGTGATAAAATCGATTGATGAAGAATCAACAATTTCGGCAGATTTTATATTTTTTTCATTCGCTTCGGGATGTTCTTTCCTGTTGCCAGATATTATCAATACGGCACCGACCGCTATAACGATGACGATTGCAATCCACAGGGGAAAAGCACTTTTTCGCTTTTTTGCAGTTTTATTCGGTCTTCGTCGGCGAACCATCATTGCCTCCACTTGAAAATAAATCCCCGTCCATATCTTTTCTTGAAACTATAAATAGTTAAAAATTCCGAAAATTGCAACAGTGTTTGATAACTTTTTTCCCCATCAAATTTTATAACGGCAATTTTTTGTGCGAGCAGACTATCTATCCTTCCTGTTTCCAGGCAAAGCGCTATGTCGAGTGTATCGCATATTTTCAAAATTGAATCGACATCCTGCGAGGAGATTTTTTCTATTCTGCATTTTACCTTTTTAGATAATATTGTCCTCAGGGAATCGCCCCATTCGTCGTCGGAAACAATCCAGATATTCTTTGCGCTTTCCGCTCCAACGATGGAATAGTCTGCATTTTCCGATGCGGTAAAATATATGAGAACCAACCCGCTTGCGCCCTGAGCGAAAAACCACATACCAACTATCACAGAAGCAATTCCTGCAAAGACTCTAAATGCTTTCATCGACGATGCTGCGCCGAAAAATGCCACAGGCAGGAGAAATATCGAAGTGCCGACGAAAAATCCGATAAACAAAGTTGCTCCTGCGAATGCTCCGCCGAGCGAAGCAGCACGGGCAATTGCAAGTAAGAATGGCGGGCATATTCCTAATCCTGTAATGAAGCCGAGAATAATCGGGTTCGCGATATATTTGCCCGCTCCTGTTGCGGGGCATTTTTTCGAAAAATGTCCACCGCGAATGCCATAATATATGAGAATTGCTCCGAGGATTATAAAAGAACCGTAGGAAATCGGCATTCTGATTTTATCGGGAATTACTCCGCCGATAAATCCTGCGACAAGCCCGAAGATGGCATATCCGAAAAATCTTCCGATGAGTATTTTCCCGAATATTTGAAAGGATGTCTTGAGCGTTCTTTCCTGACGAAGCAGGAATACAAATATCACGGGACCGCAGGTTAATAAGCAGGTCGCTCCGAGTGAAATGCCGAGCAGAAAACCTTCTACTAAGTGAGATAACATCATTCCCCTTATAATAAAATATTAGCGAAAATTACGGAAGGGGCAACAATATCAAAATTTTTTATTAAGTCTGTTTATGAATTTTGCAATTCTCCGTGTGGCGCCAAGCACCACAAGGTTATCGCCCTCGTCGAGTTGTGGATTTTCCTGCGGTGAAATTGTCTTCGATACTTTATGAGCAATGTATTCCCGATGAACAAATAGAACTTTTATTCCGCTCTTTTCGACTTCCAGTTCCGATAGTTTTTTACCGACGACATTTTGAGGGATTTTCACTCGTGCGATTGTATTTTCGCTGTCGAGAATCAATTGTTCGTTTTCGCCAAGCACGAGGGAATCGGCAAATCGCTGTCCCATCATCGCTTCGGGGAGAATTACGGAATTGACGCCAAGCCTGTTTAATATTTCGCCCTGCATATAATTGGAAGCGCGGGCATAGATTCTGGAAACGCCGAGGTCTTTCAAATATATAACGGACATCATAGTGGCATCAAAACTTTCGCCAAAGCAAACCGCAACATCGTCGGGGGAAAATTTTTCAACTATTTCGTTCAAAGTATCTCTATTTGTGCTTTCTGCGACGAGAGCAGATGTGACCATATCCTTGACAGATTCGAGTGCCGCTTCATTATGGTCAACGATGAAAACTTCGTCTCCAAGTTCTATGAGACGAAGCGCAAGACTTTTTCCAAATATTCCGGCGCCGAGAAGTAAATGCTTCATTTCATCTCCAGAATCTAATCTGCCCGAACATAGAATAGCATACCGCTATTTATAGTTATCAGGGTTCAAAAATTTTCATCATATTGATTAAATCTTCGGGGACGGTTCTAATTCCCTTTGCGGCTTCCTGAAGACTCACGGGAACAATTTCCGAACCTTTCAGGACGACCATAGTTCCATAATTTTCGTTTGCTATCTGGTCTGCTGCTGCAATCCCCAGTCTTGTTGAAAACCATCTGTCGAATGCGGATGGCGCGCCGCCGCGCTGAAGATGCCCGAGAACAACATGACGCGCTTCCCATCCCGTCCGCTTCTGAAGTTCCTTCGCAAGAATCTTTCCAATTCCACCAAGCCTAACATGCCCGAATTCGTCTATTTGTGCGTCCTGTGTAATTATATCGGTTCCTTCGGCGAACTTGAACTTGGCGCCTTCGGATGCAGCAACGAGTGCATATTTTCTTCCTTCCTCGCGCAGCTTTTTCAATTTTTCCGCTACTTCGTCGATATCGAACGCCTCTTCGGGCAAAAGGATTATATCAGCTCCACCAGCAACTCCGCCGACGAGTGTCATCCATCCTGCATGGCGTCCCATAACCTCAACGACAAGAATCCTGTGGTGAGAACGCGCAGTTGTCCGTAAGCGGTCAAATGCTTCCATTACACGATTGATTGCAGTGTCAAATCCAAAACACTGGTCGGTTCCAGGAAGGTCATTATCGATTGTTTTCGGCGCACCGACTGTTGGAACTTCATACTCGCTGAACAGTTGATATGCCACTCCCATCGTATCTTCTCCGCCAAGAGATATTATTGCGTCCAGTCCGAGTTCTTCAAAATTCTTTTTGCAGATAGCTCCGCCGTCCTCCGTTTTGAACGGATTTGTTCTCGACGAACCGAGAATTGTTCCGCCTTCGCCCGATATATCACGGACATCGTCGATGGTGAGCGGAACCATTTGTTTTTCAAGCAATCCACGCCAGCCGTCGAGAATGCCAAAAAACTCAAAATTGTAATGTTTAATTCCACGATAAACAGCGCCGCGTATTACCTGATTTAATCCAGGCGCATCGCCGCCACCTGTGAGAATGCCGACTTTTTTCGACATAATCCCTCCTCAGTAGAAAATCCAATTGATTTTTTAATATTCTATTTAGATTAAAATTACCCTTCCCCCTGCTTCTGAACAGAAGTTGCCTGTGGAAGGTTCACCTTCGACTCTATTCTTGCAAGCATAATTATAACGCGATTTTTCAGCGGACTTTTTGGATATTTCTTGAGAAATTGCTTATAAAGTTCTTCTGCCTTTTTTACATCTCCTTTGACATCATAGCATCTTGCCATAGAAGCAAAAGCCTCATCAGCGCGGAAATATGAAGGATAATCTTTTACCACTTTGTAATAGAAATCTATCGCCCTATCATATTGACTTTTTTCTTCAAAGCAGGCAGCCATACCCATAAGAGATGCAGCGGCGAGGTCGCTGTCGGGATTTTCCATAACGAGATAATCGTGGTATGCAGACATTGCGGAATCGAGCTGACCGAAGGCATAATACATATGCCCCATCAGATATTGAGCAATTTTCGCCTGAGGACTTTTCGGATATGAGGAAATTATCGCCCGCAGCGAATCCATAGCCTCCTTATAATTTCCCGTGTCCATAAAATTATATACAAGCGACAGCTTCAATTGTGCATCCTTTTTGGCGCTGCTCGAATAGCTCAAATATCCTATAACGGCAACGACAGCGACGACGACAACAATCACCCATATTAAGATTTTCGTCGGATTGTCCGAAGCGTATCTGTAAATTTTTGCTATGTCAGCTGCAAATTTATCCTGTTTCAATTCGTGCCTGTCGATTTTTTTAGCCATAATTCCTCCATAACTTTATCATTTTTACAATAGTTTTTCATAGGGGTCAAACAATTTCTTATATTCCATCATAGCGTATCTATCCGTCATTCCAGCGATGTAATCCGTTATGACCTGCTTTTTCTCATCGGTTTTCAGTCTGTTTCTTGAAGTTTTTGGCAGTTGTCGGGGTTCCTGCATATATTCGTTGAACAGCGCTTCGATAATCATCCTTGCCCTTGTTGCCATACGCAGAACTTTGTAATGTCGATACATATTTTCATACAGAAATTTCCCCGCATACTGCAGTTGATTTTCCATTTCAGCCGAAAAACCAATCAGAGGATACTGTGCATTTCTGACATCTTCGATATTTTGTGGGGCAATTTTTTTAATTCTCTTCGCCGATTCCTTTATAACATCTGTTACCAGAATATTTATAAGTTCCCGCACGCAGACGGAGCGCAGCATCTCCTGATTTATCTCCGGATATTTTTTTCGCATATCCTTTGCTATATCGCCCCACAGCGGAAAGCCCCGTTCGAGTTCTTCCATAATTAGAACGCCGGAGTTCAACCCATCGTCTATGTCGTGGGATGTGTAAGCCAGCTCATCGGAAACATTTACTATCTGTGCTTCCAGAGATGGCATTTTTTCCGCCGTGGTGAAAAGATTTTTTTCTCCTGGCTGGTCATATCTTGTAGCGTGTTTAATTATTCCTTCCCTTGTCTCATAAGTGAGGTTCAGCCCGGGAAATTCGGGATATTTCTGTTCGAGGTATTCGACTACCCTGAGCGATTGTCGGTTATGTTCAAATCCGCCGATGTCTTCGGTCAGTTCATTTAAAACTTCTTCGCCTGTGTGTCCGAATGGTGTGTGTCCCAGGTCGTGAGCGAGAGCAATTGCTTCTACGAGGTCAAAGTTCAAACCCAGAACGCGCGCTATAACTCTGCCGACGGTGGCTACTTCTAAAGTATGGCTCATTCGCGTTCTATAATGGTCGCCTTCGTGGTTGACGAAAACCTGTGTTTTATATTGAAGTCTTCTGAATGCCGTTGAGTGAATAATTCTTTCTCTGTCGCGCTCAAATGGCGGTCTATATGGATGTTTTGGTTCAGGATAATGGCGGCCGCGGCTGTCGGAATTGTGCGTAGCGTACGGAGCAAGCCAGAGCATTTCACGCCGCTCCCAATCGTTTTCCCATATAATTGCATTCATCGTGAATTTCTCCCCATTTGATTGATTACTTTCCACCTGTATTTTCGGCTGGCGCAGGAGCAGATGTTCCCGCTGGCATATTATATCTTCCGCCGCCCTGGGAGCCAATGTAAAAATTAACCGCCATAATCAGGATGATAAATACCACGCTCAATATCGCAGTTAGTTTGGTCAAAAAATCCATTCCACCTCTCCCGCCAAAAAATGTTCCAGCGCCAGTGGAACCGCCAAACGCCGCTCCAAGTCCG
>JAGHAI010000202.1 GCA_021161555.1 bacterium | reverse complement strand
CAATTAAATATATAAAAAATAAAGAAAGTTTATTAGGAGGGGTTTTTTAATGATATTCAAAAATAGAATTTTTATATGTATCTTTCTTCTACCGGTTTTAATTTTCAGCGCTGCCTCTTCTTCACCTCATACATCACACGACGATTATGTTGCTTCTCTTCTTGCCCGAATGCCCGACATTTCAGCCGACCCGGAAGCATATCGAGAATGGAAGATTGAGTATGCGCGGGCAATTTCGGGAGAGACATCAGACGCGACGCATACATACGCCACCACAGCACCGATGGATTGGATAGTGGAAAATGGTTATGTTAGAGCTGATTTAGACGAAACTACCGGTGAATTTGACGAAGGTGGTGACCCCGGAGGTGGAAGTTCTTATGTTAAACTGACATTTTCCTGGCCTGAGTCACCTGGAACGGAATGGGTAATGTATTATGTAGATGGCAACTGGGCAAAAACTGCCGATTATTCATACCCTTTGCCTAACACAGATTCAAACTATATGGTTGGCAACACGGCTTATTCTATATGGAACAACTGGAACGGTGTTTATATTCGACAGGAAATAACTGCCGTCTCACTTGGCGCACTTCCAGGTGAAAATGAGCAGATAAAATTCAAAGCTGTTATGAAACCCGCCGATGGTTCTTGTCATAACTGCGGATGTATTGTTTTCTATGACACTATGCTTGATTGGAATGACGCGGCAGAAATTTCCACTGCATTCGGATACACAGGAATTGCGGAAATATTTTATGTCCCGAGCATTCCTCCAATATGGCGAGCATACGAAAATGGTTATCCTCCTGGTGCGGGAGACCTTGTTGCACTCGGTATTTTAATAGGGTTCGAGGCAGTGATGCCCGATATATTCTGGTATGGCAGCTGGCCCGACGCAGTTGGCAACGGATGGGACAACTCGGATTGGGTATCGGACACCGGCAGTCCCTTTGGCGATTCTGCGACAATGGTGAAATGGGAACCAAGAAATATATGTCCAGGTGATTCGGTTATATTTATAACTTATTATGGCATCGGGGATATTTCAGGAACAGGGCTCGCGCTAACTCACACCCCCCCCGATATAACAGCGTCCTGTGCCAGTGTTCATCCCGACCCGATGACATTGACGGCGGTAATTACAAATATGGGAACATCCAACGCTCACAATGTATATGTCACTCTGGATTTAAGCGGCTCTTCCCTCACATACACCGGCGGCGATGCAAATCCGAGCTATTTCAGTTCCATAGCTGGCTATGGAGGCACGCAGGTGGTGAACTGGCAGGTGGACATTCCGCCTTCGGCATACGGAACGACGCAGTGCTATGACATCACTGTCACTTATGATGAGGGTGATGACATCACAGAACACTATTGTGTGACAATTCCCGATTTGCTTGAGGAACCAACTCCCACGGTGTCTGCGGATGATTTGACTATATGCGAAGGCGAATGCACATTTTTACACGCAGACCCAGGAACAGGTGGAGGTGGCACTTGTTCCGGTTTCTCCACGAACTTTGATTCCGATAACGGGGGTTTTAGCGGCACAGGCTCCTGGCAATGGGGTAATCCATCATCAGGACCAGGAAGCGCTCACTCATCGCCTTACTGTTGGGCAACAAATCTTTCAGGAGATTATTCAAATTCCGCAAGCGATGCACTTATTTCACCTGCCATAGACTTAACGGGTTGCTCGTCTGCAACACTTTCTTTCTGGCATTGGTATTCAACCGAATCCAGCTGGGATGGATGTCAGGTTTTTATTGGCAATTCACCATCAGGTCCCTGGACTATGTTGAATATGCCGGGGTATGATGGTGCTATATCCTATGGACCATTATCCGGACAAAACTGTTATCACGGCAGTTCGGGAGGATGGGTTTACGAATCTGTGGATATTTCATCATATGTGGGTTCGACGGTTTATATAAGGTTCTATTTAGCATCCGATGGTTCAGTTACATATCCTGGCTGGTATATTGATGACTTCAGTATAACTGGCACAGGTGGGGGTAGCAGCACCACCTGGACCTGGTATTGGACGCCTTCCACAGGTCTTTCAGACCCATCCAGCACAGACCCACAAGCTTGTCCATCGACGACGACGACATACACATTCACGGTGACAGATGGTGGAGACTGCATCGGCACTGATGAAATAACGATAACCGTTCTGCCACGCCCTGTGGTAACCATACCTGACAGAACTATATGTTATGGCGAAAGCGTTACTTTAACCGCATCAATTACCGGAAGTTATACATCTATAAACTGGTCCACTGGCGAAAGCGGAGTTACCTACATCACTGTTTCGCCGTCGGTGACGACAGATTATTGGGTGGAAGTGTGCAATGGAGCCTGCTGTGATAGAGATACCGCCACTGTGACTGTAAGTCCTGAGATAATTCTCGATTGTGGTCCTGAACCTGCTGAAATTTGTGAGGGCGGGTACATTACTCTTTCCGCCACAGTTTCCGGTGGAATACCGTCATACATATATACCTGGTATCCTGCTTCCAGTCTGGATAATCCTATGATTGCCAATCCTACTGCTTCCCCTGCATCTGACACCTGGTATTATTGCACAGTGACCGACGCCGCCGGATGCGATGCAACTGATTCCGTATTTGTTCGGGTATTGCCTGCACCTGACACTCCTGTGCTAATATCAATCTACAACGGAGCTACGGAAATACCACCTGGTGACACCTGCCTATACTGGCATTCTCAACCTGAATCGGTTTCATATAGCGTTTACTTCGACGGATATGTTGCCGCTTCGGAGATTACTGATACTTTCTGGTGCACAACGCTCAACTGCGACGAAACGCACACCTGGTATATCACCGCAACCAATTCCTGTGGGACAGAATATTCAGAAACCTGGACATTTTCCACACAGACCGCACCTTCTGGAATTTCTCTTTCCTATCCTTCTGATGGGACAGACGAAGTCCCCGCCGGAGATGTATCATTGGGATGGAATGTTCCCACATCGGGAAGTGAACCGATTACATACGACCTGTATGTTGACGATTCCCTTGTTGCGTCGGGATTGATGACGACGAGCTACAACATACTCGTCGAATGCGATGATACCGTTGAATGGTTCGTCGTAGCAAGCAACTCCTGTGGAGATGATACGAGCGAAACCTGGACATTTTTTACGCAAACTTCGCCAGAAAGTCTCGAGCTATTATCGCCTGACGACGGAACGACAGGTATTCCAGCTGGAAATGTAACTCTCGATTGGACAGATGCGACGGGAAGTTCTCCCATAACTTATGACCTATACATAGATGATTCACTCGAAGCATCGGGATTGACATCGTCGAATTACACGATATATGTTGCCTGCGATGACACTGTTCACTGGTATGTTATAGCGACCAATTCCTGTGGTGATGATACAAGTGATACCTGGTTATTCTCAATGGAACCCTGCGGTTTTCCAACCGCCGTTCTAATAGAACCATTCGAAGGCGCCTGGTCTGCCTGCGACGACCAGACAATCAAAATCTGGGTTTACGATACGCTCGGGATCGAAGAAAGTTCAATCCGCTTCGTGATACTTGGCGACACGCTGACAACTGATGATACACATCTCGTATATGTGAACGACACGCTGTATTATACCCCTGACCCGTTGTGGTCAAATGGCGATTCCGTCTGGTTCTGCATAGATTCTGCTGCAAATATTCACGGTGTACCTATAACTCCGTGGTGCAGCTGGTTCAGGATTGACCTTTCGCCCCCTTATGCGTGGAATTTCTTCCCCGCACCAGGTTCAATCGTTCTCGACCCAACGACGCCTATTTCTTTCTCAATTGATGACACGCTTTCTGGATTGGATGAGAGCGATTTGACTGTAACTGTGAATTGGTCGTTCGGTTCGCAGATATTCCACATCGGAGATGACGGCGTTTCCTGGAGTCCGCCCGATTTTTCGATTGATATTGCTTCTTTGGGAATCGTTTTTCCAGCAGGAGACACAGTTCAGGTATGTATATCTGCACAGGATATGCCCGACTATTGCGAACCAAATGTACTCGATACCTGCTGGAATTTCCAGATTATTGCCGAAAATCCAACGGCTGAACTGATTACGCCTGCGGACAGTGTTATTCTTTCCTGCGCAGACCAGCAAATTCAGGTTCGCATCAACAGTGGACTTGGCATTGCCGAAAGCACCATAGTTTTCGTCGTAAATGGCGACACAATCGGAACGGACGACTCGAGACTTGACTGGACGCCGGATATTCTCACATTCACGCCCGACCCCTTGTGGAACGATGGCGATGTAGTTGTCTGGGAACTGTTATTTGCAGAAGACATTTTCGGCGACACTCTCGTTGCCCCTGTGGGAGGGACTTTCACCGTAGATTTGACCGCACCTTTCGTCGAAGCATTTTCCCCTCCGGATTGGGACACCGTCATCGTTGCAGACCCCGATTTGTTCATAATAATTGCAGATTCCATAGCGGGAGTGGACACTTCTTCGATTGTTCTGACGATAAACGGAACACCGGTAAGTTATACAATTTATGACTCCGCTGGCACAGATTTAGAATATTGGATAATTGAATATGACGGCATTTTCTCGCACAACGACAGCGTTGAAGTCTGCATCACAGCAGGCGACCTGGTCGATACTGCCTATTGTCCTCAAAATGTTCTGAATTTCTGCTGGAATTTTGATGTGGATTTGTTCGGTCCGGTAGTTGGGGATATAACCGACCCTGCATCTGGTTTGCCACTTGAAGGTGCAATTTCATCCTGCGCCGACCAGGGGTTCTGTTTTGCACTCGTCGATACGGAAATTTCGCACGGTGTCGTTCCCGAAAGCATCGCCGTTGTCGTTGAAGGGGAAACGCTGCACATTGATGGAACTATTTTAACCTATGACGGTTCGCAGGTATGCTATCATCCTGCGGAAGACTTTTCCGACGGACAGGTGGTCAACATTATGCTTATTTCCGCCTACGATTATGCGGGAAATCCGCTTGCGCATACATATTCCTGGAGTTATACAATTGACCTATCTCCGCCATATATTCCTGCTGGTGCTTGGCCTCCCGATGATTCGCCAATTGGCACATTGAGTCCTGTCGTCACCTTCGATTTGCTCGACGATGTGGCTGGCGTGGATGTTTCAAGCGTCAATATCTGCATTTCTATTTCCGGCGGTGTTCCCGACTGTTTCAGTTCCACCGATGCGGGAATAGCCGTTTCAGGTGATGGTTGGAGCGCAGATTTTTCCGCACTTGGATTGACACTCGTCGGCGGAGATAATGTAAATTTCTGTGTTTCCGCAAACGATATGCCCGATTTCTGTCCGCCGAATGCACTCGATACCTGCTGGACATTCTACATTCCCGCAGGAGGTCCAATCGGTTCAATTCTCGAGCCGCTTGACGGCACATATTCTGCCTGCGATGACCAGAAGATAATAATGCGCCTGCAGGATGTCGAGGGCGTGGATGAAAGCACGATTTTGTTCTCCGTGAACGGAACACACTATACAACTTCCGATGCCGAACTTGAATTTATAGGCGGCGATTCGCTTGTCTTCACGCCGTCAGCGCTGTGGACAGACGGTGAAGTTGTGGTATGTTCGCTTCTCGCCGCCGACGATATATACGGAAATCACCTGACGGATGCGCCAATTGTATGGACTTTCACCATTGACCTGATTCCGCCTGTCATTTCGGGCATTGTTCCTTCTGCTGGCTCACACATCATTGGCGGAGTTTCTACAGTCGAATTTGATGTATCGGATGCCGGCAGCGGAGTTAATCCTTCTCTGACATACTGTTCGGTGAACTCCGTTGTATATCCCACGACGGACGGCTGTGTTTCCTGGGATGGTTCGCACTACACACTCGACCTATCCTGCGCTGGAATTGTTCCCGATAGAGGCGATACACTTACAATCTGCATACATTCAGGCGATTCACCCGATTACTGTCCGCCGAATGAAGACGACACATGCTATACTATCTGGATACTCGACTGCGACCTTGCCGTGCACATCGATATGGACGACACAATAATCTGCCATCCCGACAGTGATTTGTCCTTTGTGATAAATGCCACCACAACCGGGGGAGTTCCGCCGCTCACTTATACCTGGGCTCCCGCCGGCGCCTATGTCGATGGACATATTGAGGACATCACTGCCACACCACCCGATGGAGTAACGGAATATGTCATCTATGTTGTCGATGCCACCGGTTGCGAGGCGTACGATACGGTTTATGTAACGGTTTCCGACCCGCAGATTTCCGCTGGAACGGACATTTATGTCTGCCCTGGCGGAGTGGCATATTTGAATTGCACAACTATCGGCGGCGCCATAATCGAACCATATTCCATCAACTGGTATGATCTGGACGGAGTTTCTTATGGCACAGGAGAGGAAATATGGTTTGAACCTGAATCGACAGTTTCGCTGATTGTGGAACTCACAGATGCCGTTGGCTGTGCCGCATACGATACAATTACTATCTATTATGAACACGAAGCACCTGGACCATTTACATATCACAGTCCAGTTCCTGACGAAATAGTTCCTTATGATGAAATGATAACTCTCTGCTGGGAAATGCCATCAGGCACAGAACCCATTTATTTTGACCTTTATGTCGATGGCAGTGCTGTTGCCACAGAAATCACAGACACCTGCTTCGATGTGGGTCCTTTTGACTGTGGAGAAACACATACCTGGTTCGTGGAATCATACAATTACTGCAGCCCGCTCACTTGCGACAGTCTTCCCTGTGGATATGTGATTTTAGATTCTTCGCTGATAGATACTGCCATCTGCACCACCTGGGTTGTCTATGGTGATACCTTCGCCGGTGGGTTTGACCCGCCATTCCACACGGAACCCTGCCCGACGGGAAGTGCCTATGTGGTTATGCCGCTCGATTCCACCTGGTCAACCTGCGATGACCAGCAGATTATAGTCAACATCGTTCAGCCGCCTGGTGGTCTTGATATAGACCCCGCTTCTATTGTGCTTACTGTGGAAGGAATATCATACCACACTGATGGAGTGATACTTTCCTGGTCTTCGCCTGCGCTGACATTCACGCCGCCGTCTTTATGGACGGATGGTCAGGTCGTGGATGTTTGTCTCGACAGCGCAGCCGACATTGCAGGAATGGAAATTCACGGACTGCCGTTGTGCTGGCAGTGGTTCGTAGATTTAACTCCTCCTGTCTTCTGGAACGAATTTCCTACCGGCCACATATACGATTGGCAGGCAGCGGTTTCGGTTTCGGTGATTGATTCCCTGCGCGAAGTCGATACTATGAGTTTGAGCATAACTCTCGACGGAGTTTTCGGCTCTGGTGGCGAAATCACAATACCGTTCGGCAACCCCGCCTTTTCGTTCGATGGAACCACGATGGTGGTTCATCCTGAACTTGTGGATGCAGATGCCTACGGTGTGGACTATTCCTGGTGTGATGACAGTCAACTTGTCGGCGGAATATATTTCCCGGAGGGGCAGACCATCACCGTAACGGCAGCCGCAAGTGACATCGAGCCTGATTACTGCGAACAAAACAGCGCAACATATCAGTGGACATTCACAATTCTCGACGACGACACACTCCCGCCTGAAATAGGCAATTTCTATCCGACCTATGCTTCAACGAGAATGTCCTTCGGCATATCTGTGGAGGTATGCGATACTTCTGGCGTTCTGGACGAAGAACCGTTTGACGCGATTGTGATTTACGACGATGACGGGGAAATTGTTATGAATGCAGACACAGTTCCTCTTGAAATCGACAGTTGCTGGACTGAAGAATCGACGGGGTTGAAATGCTGCCGACTCGTATCGCTGTGGAATATTGGACCATATCTCGACACGACGACGATTACCGCAGTGGTTCAGGTTTACGATGGCGATTATGACTTCTGCAATGATGCAGACCCGACTCCTGGAACAGCGGAATTTACAATACCTATACTTCAAGGACCTGAAGCGATAGAAATTGAGCCCCTGCGCGAACACACAACAGCTTGCGCCGACCAGCCGATAATAATCCACCTGTGGGATGAGGATGGCATCGACGAATCGAGCATCACACTGTACATCGACGGGACACCATACACCATAGACGACAGCAGACTCACATATAATCCCGAAACGGAGGAACTGATATTCGACCCTGGCACAGATTTCTTTGTGAACAATCAGGTGGTCGATGTTATGCTGACGATGGTTCGCGACGAACTCGGCAATCCGATGTGGGACACGCTCTCGTATTTCTTCTGGGTTGACCTCGAAGCGCCTGCGATTTCTCTGCAGTTTCCTCCCGAAGAAGCGATGATAAGGGATATGGCGCCAACCATTGAAATGAAAATAACCGATAACCTTGCAGGAATTGACCCGTCGTCAATTCATCTGCTCGTCAATGGAACATTTTATCCTGTGGACGGCAACATCCTCGAATGGTCTCCTGTGGATAGTCTGGAAGGAATGCTATATTTCCACAGCAATGCGGCGAATATATCCTTCCCGCCAGGTGATACTGTGTGGCTCGATTTACGCACCTGTGATAATCCATATTACTGCGACCCGAACTGCAGCGAAGCGACCTGGTGGTTCAGCGTCGAACCCGAAGTGGGATGTTATGTCCATCCAAATCCATTTACCCCGAACGGTGATGGTGTTAACGAATACACCGTGTTCGATTATCCAAATATGTTCAGCGAAGAAGCGGAACTGGTCATATTTAGTATGCGAAATATAGAGGTATATCGTGGAATGATAGGTTCCGTTTCAAATAGGGAACAGTTCGACCGCAGATGGTGGGACGGCAGAGATAAGATGGGAAACAAATTGCCGCCAGGATTATACATCTACATAATTGTCGTGAACGGCGAGATTGTATGCGATGGAACCATTGTGATTATGAGATGACGAGGCTGCGACATATAGGATAACAGACAACGGGAATACCCATATAATAAAAAAGCCCCACATAATAAATGGGGCTTTTTTTTATTAAGCACATAAGCACAAAAATTTTCCGCGGTGCTATTGATTTTTTGAAGGTTTTAGCCACACCTGAACTGTTTCTGGCACGGGGTCTTCTCCGCCGCGGGAAAACGGATTGCACCGCAAAATTCTCCAGGCGGACATAATTCCGCCCCAGAAAATGCCGTGCCGCCTGACTGCCTCCTCTGCATAATGTGAACAGGTCGGCTCAAAACGACAGGATGGCGGGAATAGGGGAGATATTACCGCCCGATATGCTCTTATAATGGAAATAACTATTCTTCTCATAACAAAGGTTCGACACCCCGCACAAAGATAACAGACTACACCACTGGGAAATCATTCCCAGCAGCCACACTTTTCTAAAATATTTTCCTTTTTCCCAGATGGGAAAAAACTATCGCGCAACAGCAACAGTTCCATTGCATATAACTTCGCCGCCCTTTACAATCATCCAGATGTAAAGCCCTTCTGGAACTTTATTGCCGCTTTTATCTGTGCCGTCCCAATCGCGTGCATCAAAATCGCTGAAACTGGTGATATTCCTCAATTCCCTCTCATAAACAAGCACATTTCGAAGGTCAAATATCATCAATTTCGCCTCTTCACTGAACATATATGGATAATCAAACACCGCGATTTCGTTGACATTGTCGCCGTTTGGAGTGAACGGATTTGGATGAACATAACAGGGCACTTCGGGTTCGATAAAGAACCAATATATCGAGTGCATATCATTGTCATCGCAGTAATCTATCTGGTCAACCGCATAGACATCAACCCACACTGTTTCACCTGAAGGGAATGACAATCCAAATTCTTCGGGCTTAAATGTGATTTTCCCGCCCTGAATTTCCTCATCACTGTCCCAGAGCAACTGGTCGAGAGAATATCTTACTCCATTTATGGAAATCGCAATCGAAGAAATATCCACACCAGAGATGGAATCGCCAATTGTGATTTCTATGTCCTGCTCCCTATCGCGCACCATTATATCAGTCGGTTCATCCATAATGCTCCACGGGTCGGTCATATCCATAATGAAGTTCCATTCCACAGTGTCTTCGAGTGCGTTTCCGAGTATATCATCTGCGGCAACAAGACGAACATTGATAATATCACCATTTTCAAACGGCGGCGAAGGATAATAGTAAAGCGTATCGTTCGAATAGGACAGTTCGGGGTCGTCAATTGTATATGCGACACCGTTTACTTCGAGAACAATCGTCGATGCATTAACGCCATCAGAATCTTCCACGAGCATTATGATATGCTCATCCTCGCAGGAACTGAATGCCCCATCGAAGGGACGTACAATCGTCCCGACAGGTCCACCCGGCGCAATAAGAAATCCCCAGTTAACCGTGCTGTCATTGGGAACACAATATCCCGGCGTCGGCTGGTCGTATGCGTATAGCGAAACATTTACCCAATCTCCACCTGTCCATCTGACACCAAGGCTCTCGGGAACAAATACAAGAGTCGTCTCATCCTGCCAGTAGAGAGCGGGACTGTTGAGAGTATAAGGAACCCCATCGACCGTAAGAACTATTGAAGAATCGGCAATTCCTGTTATGCTGTCCACCGCAACAACCGAAATAAGCGGCACTCTCGTGTAAACAGTGTCCGAATCCGCAGGGACAAAGTTATACGCGACATAGGGGGATAAATCCATAAAGAATTCCAAGCATACGACGGATTCGAGCGGGTTTTCAAGAGTGTCCATTGCCGCAATAACACAGGCTTCAATTGTGTCTCCGTCGAGGAATGGTGGAAGCGGATTGAAAATAAGCGTGCCAGATGCCTCATCCCAGCGAAGTTGCCCGCTGCTGCCAACACTAACTATAATCGTATCGGAGCCATTTCTGACCACACGAACGGTAATAGTTGTGTCAATTATGTTGTCTCCCTGCGGGTCGTATAGATAAATTGCAACACTCTCATCTTCGCAGGCGGAATATATGAGCGGTTCAGGATGAGTAATTTCTGCGACAGGACCACCGGTCGCAATGGTGAAGAACCAGCAGGAATCGAGCATATTGGGTCCGCAGGTATCAGGCGAATCATCCGCAGTGATGCATACTGAAACAGTATCACCGCCGAACCATTCTATACCTGCATCTGACGGGTCAAGGCAAGCCTGCGAACCATCCCAGCTGAAACCAGCAGAAGAAGAAGTATAACTCACACCATCCACGATGAGATTGACCGAAGCGTCATCCACGCCGGAAAGAGAATCGTAAATTTCAACACATATTTCCGGCGTCGATGTGGAAACAATTTCGCCCGGCGAAGGTGTTTGAGAAAGAACAATCGGCGGCGTCAAATCCACAATGAATGTATCCGTTGCAATGGTCATCATTGGATTGAACAGCGAATCGTATGCCGTAATCACAGAAATACACACAGTTTCTGCATTCACAAATGTAGGTGAAGGCACATACCAGAAGGCAACAGAATCGGGATATTCGGTTATGTGAGCAATTTCCGTTGCTGCCGCATCGCCAACACGAAGCGTCTCTATATCAGAGCATCCATATCGCCCCACAACTATTCTTATAGAATCAGCAATAACACCCGAAGTGTCCACAACAGCCATCGCAATTGAATCGGGGTCGCAGGCAAAATATGTCCATTCCGCCCGCCGATGAATTACCGCATACGGTTCACCCGGCATAATGGTGAACGACCAGCAGGTATCAAGTTCATTCGGCGGACAATCCCCACCAGTCCAATCACCGATGCCGTAATAGTCGTCGGCGAGGTCAAAGACATCCAGACATATATTAACGACATCTCCGCCAGTCCAATACAAGCCAATCGAAGACGGGTCAAATGTCAAAAATCCTGTGGTCGTGTCAAATGTAATTACTGTGGAAGATAATGTATATTCAACGCCATCAACCGTGAGAACCAGGCTGTCCAGAGCAAGCCCGGCGATACTATCCGCAATATTGAATGAAATGATAGGCGCTATTTCTCCCACAGTGGAACCCGGCGAAGGGACAATGCTCCATATAACAGGGTTTTCCCTGTCTATTATAAAGTCCCAGGTAACCGGCGTTTCCATCGGGTTGCCGTAAATGTCGCTGCATTCAAGAAGCGTGACGACTATATGCGCACTATCGGGCCAGGCGGGAGAAGGAACATAATACAGCATAGTATCGTCTTCGATATATGACAACCCAGGCGCACCCCAGTGAAGAGTGTCATCATTGACGACGAGGACGATGGTCGTTTCGTCCACTCCCGAACTGTCGTAAAGCCAGATGGCAACATATTCCGTCATACAGGAGGAATATCCAAATGCTCTCCGCGCATCGGCAACAGGACCGCCTGCTTCTATTGAAAATGCCCAGCAGGTGTCCAGAACATTGTCTCCGCAGTAATCAGTACTATCAGTTGCGTGCACACAAACTTCAATTACATCGCCGCCCGAAAATTCCACGCCAACAGATTCAGCATCCCATACAAAATATCCACTTCCATCATCAAAAGTGCTGTATTCTGTGCCGTTCACTGTGAAAACTATCGTCGAGGAATCGAGACCACTTCCGACATCGCCGAGGTGAAAGCGAATTTCAGGTGTATGGTCGGGAACAACCGCACCATAAGATGGCGAAGCATCGAAGACATACGGCGGTTCGAGGTCCATATAAAATTCCCAGCACAGAGGTATTGGAGACATAACATTATCGAGATAATCAGCGCTGTAATCAATGCAAACCCAGATTGTTTCAGCATCGAAAAAGGCAGGCGTTGGATAATATTCAACAGTGTAGTATGTGGAATCACCCGTCAGAGTGACGCCAGGCGAATCATACGACAGATGAATCGTGTCCGCCACATCTGAAGAGCGAACCACACTAAATTGAATGGATGTATCCACAACTCCATCGCCATCTTCCAGCGTAAATACGATATGTTCATCATCACAGGAACTCCACGCACCATCGAACGGACGAACGATACTTGGATAAGGTCCACCGGGAGCGATGTAGAATACACAGCAATACACAGAATCGTTGGGAATACATAGGTCGGGTCTGTCGAAGACCGAAACGCAAACAGAAACGGAATCTCCACCCGACCATCGCAAACCGGCAAGCCCAGTGTTCACGATGACATGAAAACCATCAACTGTTACGGAGGAATCGTCAATCGAAAGAACAACGGTATCATCTATTGTAATTATCGTGAGATAAGCATTCACGCCGGAAAGATTGTCGCTCATAGAGAATGATATATTCGGTCTTCCTGTGGAAATTGTATCGTAGCACACGGGGTCAAAATCGTAAACGAGCGGCGGTTCGAGGTCAACCCAGAATGCCCATTCCGTCGGATTTTCCAGTTCATTGCCCAACATATCCGTCGCAGAAATTATCGCCACATAGACGGATTCGTTGTTCACCCAGAAACCAGTGGAATCATCAGGACAGAACATAAGCGTATCGGGTTCCCAGACCAACTGCGGGTCAGTCAGGTCGAAAGTATCGTTAATTCCCGAAGATACCACCACCAGTTGAATGGTCGATGGGTCAACCAGCGTATCGTCATCGGTAAGCGTGAGAATAATACATTGGTCTTCGCAAGCTGTAATCTCACCTGGCTGAGGAGTGATAATTTCGGCGAAAGGTCCTGTGAGATGGACTTCAAATGTCCAGCAGAAAAGCGTATCGTTCGGCGGACAGTAATCGGGACTGTCTTCCGCATAGACGCATACATTCACAGTGTCGAAATCGTTCCAGGTCGAACCGAGCGCAGTGATATCGAAGGTGAGAAGCGATTCGCCAGGGTCCCAGTTCATACCATCATCCCAGATGTGAAGTGTATCACCGTTGATGATGAATATAAGAGTGCTATCGTTCACGCCGGAGAGCGAATCATAGACATATATCGAAATGAGCGCGGTGTCGTTGTTGAAAATTGTATCCGGCGGTGGAACAGGTCCCCACACATTTGGATTTGACAAATCCATTATGAATGACCAGCACAACGAATGAGCCATATGATTGCCAAGACTATCCACAGCATCGAGCAGGCACACATCTATAATTTCCGCATCGTGCCAGACCACACCGGCATCGAGAGGAATGAAGACAAGCGTATCGTTGTAATATGTCATCGCCCCGGTGGATTCGTATTCCGCATAGGTGAATATAGAATCTTCAACCTGCAGGACAATGGAATCGGGAATCACCCCATCGGGGTCGGTGACGGTGAGTTGAATTTCCTGCTCAAGACTATCGCACGCCACCCAGGCACCAGGTTCATAAGTTATTATTTCGCCAACGGGTCCCGAAAGACTTACTATAAACCACCAGCAGTTTGTGGTGTCATTTGGACCGCAAAATGTCGGAGTATCGACCATCGATTCCACACAAACCCACACAGTATCACCGTCTTCAAATTCATATCCTGCAATGGTCGAGATTATTTCAAAATGAGTGGGGTCCCACACCACTCCCGCATCACCTATGGCGAATGTGTCAACATAATGAAGTGTTCCGCAGGTATCGGTTATAGTGACGAAGAAAAGTGATGTGTCCAGCCCTGCGACTGAATCGGTTATGTCGAAGGAAATCGTCGGCGCAGATGTCGCCATCGTTCCCGAATCGGGCGGGAAATGAGACCAGGTAGTCGGCGGAGTAAAATCAGTATAGAAAACCCACACAAGAGGCAAATCCGAAGCGGAAGTGCCGTATATATCCCTTGCATCGACAAGAGTAACCGTAATCGTGTCGTGTGTTTCCCAGTATCCGAGCGGCGGCGAAAACACGAGAACGGTATCGCTGTCCCCATATTCTACATAAAGCCAGGGA
Organism: bacterium; assembly: GCA_021161555.1. Classification (GTDB taxonomy): domain Bacteria; phylum UBP14; class UBA6098; order B30-G16; family B30-G16; genus JAGHAI01. The sequence continues at coordinate 2,669 of JAGHAI010000202.1, read as the reverse complement.
TGGAATATCTGAAATGTGTCGGATGTTTCGCCGTTGTCGATAACGAGAACAATCGTGCTGGAATCTATTGGTCCCACAGCACCGTGCAGGACAATTTCCACAGTGGAATCCTGACAGGCGACGATGCTGTATGGGTCGGGGAATTGAATTTCAACCCACGGCTGTCCGTGAACCCAATAAAATGTCCAGCAATCTGTCGTGTCATTTGGACCGCAGGTATCAGGAGAATCGTATGAATATACGCATATTTCTACAGCACAGGTTTCACCTGCACCGAGACAAATGTCATCCGAAAGATTTATGGAAAGCGAACAGGTGCTATCGGAAAGGATTGTCCACATCCAATCGCTGTATGGCACACCGTTCACAGTAATCTGAAGGGAAGAATAATCGAGACCAGAGATGGAGTCGAAAATTTCGACGAATGCACTTTCAGGAAAATCGTGCATAATGGTATCAGGTGGTGGGTAATGATTGAAATACACTGGCGGCTCATAATCCAGAACGAACATCCATCCGATAGGAAGATTGGAAATGCTGTGTCCATATATATCAGCTCCGGCAATGAGTTGTGCCCATATCGTATCGCCGCTGGGGAAATATCCAGGGTCTGGGGTAAATACAGCAGTGGTTTCGTCCAGCATATTGAACCAATCGCTCGTGATGCTGTATGAAATCACAGCATAGGAACTGCTCCATACTTGAAGGACAAGGGACATAGAATCGAGCGGGTCGCCTTCATCATCGTGATAAGCCAGAAGGATTTCGGCAGGGTCGCAGGCTACGATGGATGCTGAATCGGGAGCAAAAAAGTAAGCATAGGGCGGCGTGTCAGCATAATATTCACAGCAGAACAGCGTATCATTTGGTCCACAAAGGTCGCAACCCGATTCACTCGAAGGAACCTGGTCAGTCGCATATATACAGACTTCAACAGTTCCAACATCCGATATCCCCAGCTCCGAAAAAGTGCCGTTCAATATAGCTGTCCCATAAGTGTAATCACCTGTATAACTGACATTACCACCACCCATATAATACGGCGTTCCATTAACAGTAAAATATATCCCCAGAATATCTATTCCCGATAGGGAATCAACAATACCAATGGACACATTGAGAATGGTATCTCCAATTTCAGTATAGCATGCGGGGTCGATTGTTATTATATCAGGCGGACGCAAATCCACCACGAAACCACAATGAAATGTATTCAAAAGTGGGCAACCGTTCATATCTTCCGCGCTGATAATTTGATACTCTACGATTTGCCCATTTGTCCAGGGGACATCGGGGGTCCATGTGAGAACATCTCCGGCGAAGGACATATGGTCGGGGAAATTGTAGGTCACACCATCCACGACCATCGAAATCGTCGAAGTGTTGACATTGCTGTCATCGTCCGTCAGCTGAATTGTTATCTGCTGGTCATCACAGGCGGTATATATAATTCCCGTGCCACCACAAGGGGGACACAACGGAGTAGCCTCTGGACCAGGACAGGCACAATCTTCTAAAAACACACAACCTGTGATAGTATCAGTATATCCTCCGCCTGCAATAATTGCATCGAAGCATCCATCCGGACCAGTGCAACCTGGGGTGGTGTTTATCCTCCACACAAAACAATGCTCCTCTCCATTATACCAGGGACCATAGGTCTGGGGATTTGCGCTCAAAACACTTATACAACCACCTGCAACAACAGTCGCTGTGCCTGTGGAAATCGTGCTGCCAGTGTTATTGGTTACACAAAAATTTATCACTTCAAAAGTATCAATCAGAGCAACCACATCATCGAAGATTGTACTCCAGGAAGTTCCAAGAGAATACCAGTTCCCACCTGATGATGTAGCGGTATTATAATACCAGTTGTATGCACCAGCTGAACCAATAGAAGCACAGCCACTACAATATGGTGAAGTGTTTGTCTGGGCAAACAGAACAAAACCACCGCCAATTATATCATTATACACATCAGTTGCGCAATATGAGCAAGTGCCATCACAACTCCAATCCCCACACTGATAGAAACAGGCATCTGTGAAGAAAATAAGTATATGAAGCGCATCGGGACGCCAATCATAATTATTCATTCCCGCCTCGATTGCGCACAGCGCATTTTCAGGAGCATCAGCGCCCCCCCAGGCAGTTATCCCATTAACCCAAGGCTGGAAAGAACCCCAATAATCGCTCGTCATCTGAAGCCCTGCCATAGCCGAAGTTGAGTCATAAGCTCGCCGGCTGCCTGAAGGACCAACCAAATCTCCATACTCCACTCCACCAAGACGATAATCATATCCACGAGAATCGAGCTGAGTAATAAAATTATTGATATTCGACCTCACACCAGAAATTGTAGAACCCATACTGCCAGTATTGTCTATGATAAAAACAATATCAACAGCACCTGTATCAATTCTGCAACCCAGGTCGATTTCAAATTCCCCATCCATCACTTCCTTCATATTATATCTTACGCCGCGGTAGAGGAAATAAGCATCATTAACAGGAAAATCGTTCTGCGATAGGACATCGCGGGCAGCAGAAATAGGATTGGCGATAAGCGGTGTGAAGATAAATAAAAACAGAAAATAGTAAAACCTTATTTTGTATAACATTATTTACCCCTCCTCAAATTTTGCTTATCTTTATAAAAAAAACTATAT
>JAGHAI010000038.1 GCA_021161555.1 bacterium | reverse complement strand
GTTTTTCGCCAAGCCAGATTATTTTTGCATTATCTATATCCTTCATCACTTCGATGCTTCCGTCATCGGCGCGTTCTGAATGTGAAACGAGAACAGTCCTGCCGCAGATTTTTTCCGATACAAGATTTTTCAGGTCTTCGATATATTGTTTGTGAGCGGTTTCGTCGTCGCCTTTTGGCTGGGGAATTTTTTTGAGAATTGATTCTGGTATTGAAAATCCTCTGTGTCTTATCGCCTGCACTAATATGGTATCAGGATTTTTGTATTTAAAAAATCTGCGCCAGTAATCGAGGGTAATCGAGTCTCCGATGAGGGCAAAATGCCCATTTTTTTCGGCGAAAAGATTATCTATAAAACTTTCTGCGGATTTAGAATGAAAAAATTCCCGTTCCTGTCTGGAAATTATTGCTTTTTCTTTAATTCCGACGACTTTCCATACAGGTTGCGCTTCCGATTTTCCCTTGAGCGATATTTTACCCAAAAATTCAAGTTCGAAGTCATTTAAAACTTTTTGTCTTGTGTTTTCTCCGATCAGGATTTCAAGAGGGTTTGCGTTCTGTTCAAGTCTTGCCGCAGTATTGACAGTATCGCCGATTACTGTATATTCCCGATGATTATCATCTCCCACGAGGACGGAAACCAGATTGCCGGAATTTATTCCTATGCTGATTGAAATTTTTGCGCCCAGTTTTTTTGCAATTGCACTGCGATTGAATTTGCGGACATCTTTTATCATCTCCATAGCGGAAAGAATCGCGCGCTGCGGGTCGTCAGGGTGAGATGTCGGCGCACCGAAAAGAGCCATTATTGCATCTCCGAGAAATTTATCCACGACGCCGCCGTAGCGACGAATGGAGTTGGCAAGAGACGAAAATAATTTATCCAGAAGCATCATAACTTCTTCCGGGGATAGCCGTTCGCATAGAGGAGTAAAACCTGTTATGTCGGCAAAGAGAACCGTTGCCCATCTTTTTTCAGCCAGCCTGTCGAGATGGTGTGGGTCAATGGAGATGCGTTCTGCAATGATTTCGGGAACAAAACTGCGCAGTATCTCATAAAATTTATTGTTCATAATAAAATAATAACCATTTTGCGAGTTGTGAAAAAGAAAAATATGATGAAAAAATTTGTCATTTTTTCTTGATTTTTGGGTGGATTTGGATTTAATTTATAAACACTTAAAAACTCTGGGAGTGTATAATGGAAGTCGAGATAAAAGAACCCTCTGTGGAGTTGCGCGACAAAATTATTGAAATTTCTGGGGAGGATTATCATCGATGCTATCAGTGTGGGGAATGCACATCGGGTTGTCCCGCCGCTGGAGAGATGGACATTGTGCCCAATCAGGTGAATATGCTGCTTCAGAGCGGTGATTTCGAGAGAGTGCTTGAATCGAAGACGATATGGCTCTGTGTGGCGTGTTTCCAGTGCGCAACCAGATGTCCTCGCGGAGTGGACCTTTCCAAAATCAACGAGGCACTACGTCAGATAAAAATTAGAAAGAATATGGATTTGTTCAATATCTGGGAAGTTGCTTCGACGGGAGAATTTCCTGCCGTGGCACTGGTGGCAAGTTTCAGAAAATTTACGGCTTAATATTCCGTGAATTTGATTTTGATGATAAGTTTGGTATGGATAAAAATACTGGAAAAGAGGAACTGCAATGATTAAATATAATTATTTCCCTGGCTGCACCTTGAAATCGACAGCTGTGGAACTCGAAAAATCCGCGTTAAAAGTGTCTCCAAAGTTGGGCTTTGAACTTGTTGAACTTCCGCGGTGGCACTGCTGTGGCACTGTTGCACATCTATCATCGGACAACAAGATGCACTCGCTCGGCGCCGTGCGAACTATGATTCGCGTGCAGGAAACGGGAGACCTGAAGGTCGTTACGCTTTGTTCCATCTGTTATAATACGCTTTTGCGCGTGAACGAAAGATTTAATACTGACGAAGATTTTCGCACCGCGGTTGTGGAATTTATGGACGAGGAAGAGGAATATAGGGGAGAGGTGGAGACGGTTCATTATCTTCAGGTTATCGATGAAATTGGATTTGATAAGGTTAAAGATGCCGTAATTCGTCCGCTTAAAAATTTGAAGGTTGCGCCGTATTATGGATGTTTGCTTTTGCGCCCCCGCCAGTTCAGTATCGATGGGAACCCAGAGGCACCGTCCATAATGGAAAATCTCGTGGATGCACTGGGCGCAGAAGTTATCGACAATCCATACAAAATAGAATGCTGCGGTGCATTTGAAACCGTTCACAACCCCGACCAGGTGGCAGGAATGATATATAATATTGTCGAAGGTGCAAGAAAAAACGGTGCAGATACAATTATAACATCCTGTCCACTGTGCCACTTCAATCTCGACTATAGACAGAAAATTCTCGAAAAGGTGAAGCCGAATTACGAGCCAATGCCAATTTTATATTTCACAGAACTTATGGAACTCGCTATGATTGAGGAAAAACCCGCGTGGCGACGGCACCACATTGACCCGAAACCAATCATAGAAAAAGCATTTGGCGAAAATTAAAAAAATTAAAGAGCAGGAGGAGATATGAGAAGGGCAATTACAACTGTTCTTGTTTTGGGATTTATATTGGTCGTTTACGCACAATATGCGGGAAAATATGACATTTTTTCCGACGATAAGAAAATAGGCGAATGCACATTTGAATTTCGCAAGCATCCTTCTGGTTATGTGCTTACATCAACAACAACGATGAATATCGCTGGCACACAAACGATTTCTGAAACTAAAACATATTATGACCAGGGATATCACCCTACTTCGTATAATACGACTGTGACTTCTCCTGGCGGTAAACAGACAATTTCTGCTACATTTTCTATGGGCAAGGTAACTCTAATGGGCAGTTCAGGCATACAGCAGATGAGCCAGGAACTCGATTTCCCATCGAATGGATACATTCTTGACCAGAATATTTTTGCTCATTGGTGGGTATTGGGAAGGATAATAAATCCGCAGGTGGGCAATTTTTCCTATGACATAATTGTTCCTCAACTTATGGCGGTGCAAAAGTTATCTATGCAAAATTATGAGGAAAAAGTTTTTGAAGGACAAAAAGTCACCATATTTGAAGGTAAACAGGGCGAAATCGATGTAAATATAATGATTGCGCAAAACAAGAGTATTTTGTCAATATCTTTTCCAGACCAGCATATCGATGCTAAACTCACAGAAGTGCGAAGTCTTGCGGACGAGAAGGCAGCAATACCTGGTGGTTGCAATGAATTGAAGCCGTCCGATTTAGAGGACGAAGATTTTTTCAAGACTATAAAGAAGGGCAAGAGATTTGAAGGCCACATATCCTTTGACCCCAGAGGGCGTCTCGATAGGATTTACCTAAACAGACGAGCACAGACATACATCGGCAAAATTGAAGCAAACTCCATCGATGGCGATTTTGAAATAAAACGAATGAGCCATAGGGTAACTCTTGCTGGCGAATGGCCTCTCGCAGAGCCAATTAAAACCGACCCTGAATATACATCTCCTGCGCCATCCATTGATTCAGATGACCCGGAAATTATGGAAAAGGCACAGAAAATTGTTGAATCCTCCCCGACATTGTGGGAAGCAGCCAGGGCAATAAATTTGTGGGTATATAGAACTATTGAGTATGCGCCGTTTCGCTATGATTCAAAGGATGCAGTCATAAAGCAAAAAGGAGATTCGCATTCCAAGGCGCTTGTGTGTGTTGCGATGTTGCGTGCGGTGAACATTCCGGCGAGGGTCGTGCGTGGAATTCTTATGGCAGATGCACCGCTTGACCATTCCTGGGTGGAGGTTTTCCTCGGGCAGGAAATCGGTTGGGCGCCGATGGACCCAACAACAGGAGAAGTGGATAAGATTTCGGCAAGACATCTATCACTATGGCTCGGAGAAAAAGAACCCCCTGTTTACGCCAGGGATATAACAATAGATGTAAAAAAGCTGAAATAAGACTATGTCTTCAAATGCTTCCGTATTAAAAGTCGTTCTTGACTTTTGAGTTGTTGCCTTTATTTTTCGGTCTGACAAACGGGGTATAGTTATGTCGGTGCGGAATATAGCCATATTTTTTCTTTTGCTGGAATTTTCGCTACCATTCGCTGATAAAGATGCTTCTATATCTGTGGTGGCAAATCCGTCTGCTGTGCGCATAGGTGATAGGATTTTCTTTACAATCTCCGTCGATTATCCTGAATCTGCAAAGGTCGGCATTCTGGCAAAGCCCGATTCGATGCTGGGAAATTTCAATGTGCTTTCCATAGCAATAGATAGCGCCAGAAAGGTAGATGGACATTTTCGGCAGGAAATAAAATATGAACTATCGTATTTTGGACTTTCGGACGACTTCATTCCGCCGATTGGGGTTCTCGTAATATATCCCGACAGCACAGCCGACACCATATTCACGCAGCCAGTTCGGGTTAGTTTTATCAGTCTTCTCGGCGATGTGCCGCCCGACAGCGCTGAAATAAGGGACATAAAACCACCTATGGCATTGTCTTACAATTATCGAAAACTTGCGCTGAATATCCTTCTCGGGATTATTCTCGTGGCTGTAGTTCTCGGGTATCTGTGGTATCGGAGCAGAAAGAAGCGTGGATTGGGGATTTTTGAGTTCATTTCCCCCAAAAAACCGCCGTGGGAACTGGCAATTATGAAACTTAACGCTCTTTCCGAAAGTGAACTTCTCGGAAAGGGAAATTTTAAGGAATATTTTGACCAGTTGACCGATATTTTGAGAGAATACATTGAGGGAAGATTTGGCATCGCTGCGCTGGAACTTTCGACTTACGAGACGATGGAAAACCTCAGAAATGCAAATCTTGGCCTCGATTCCACTCTTGAAGCATTTTTCGTGGATAAGACAGAAGAACTTTTGCGGCGGGCTGACTTGATAAAATTTGCAAAATTTTTGCCCGACCCTCACACCGCTTTGCAGGATTGGGAAATGGTGCGAAAACTCATTGTCAGAACAATTCCTCAACAGGAAGAAGAGCAAAGCGAGAAAGCTGAAACGACTAAAATGCCACATATTGGCAAAGATGATGTTAATGAAATTTCAAACGAGGAAGTGAAATGATAGTTATCACAGGGGCAGCAGGATTTATTGGCAGTGCATTGGTGTGGGGTTTCAATCGCAAAAATTTTGACGACATAATAATAGTCGATGATTTGCAGCAGGATGAGCGGTGGAAAAATCTCGTTAACCTTTCGTTTTACGATTTTATTCACAAGGATGAATTTTTAAGTTATCTCGAGGGCGGAACCCTGAACGATTCCATCGAAGGAATAATTCATATGGGGGCGTGCAGCGATACCACGGAAAAGGACGCCGATTACTTACTGCGGAACAATTATGAATACACAAAATACCTCGCCCTGTGGAGCATTGAGAACAACAAGCGCTTTGTATATGCGTCAAGTGCCGCTACTTATGGAGATGGGAGTCTTGGTTTTTCCGACAGCCACGATATGATAGAAAAATTGAGGCCCCTAAATATGTATGGATATTCCAAGCAGATTTTTGACAGATGGGCTTTGAACAATGGCTTTCTGGAAAAAATCGCTGGCTTAAAATATTTCAATGTGTTCGGTCCAAATGAATATCACAAGGGAGATATGCGCAGTGTGGTTCATAAGGCGTTTGAACAGATAATAGAAACGGGAAGAGTGCGTCTTTTTAAATCACATCGTCCCGACTATGAAGATGGCTGGCAGATGCGCGATTTTATATATGTCAAGGACGCCGTTGACATAACGATATGGCTATACGAACACACCGACAAAAACGGCATATTCAATGTCGGAACGGGGAAGGCACGCAGTTTCTTCGACCTCACAAGCGCTGTCTTCAATGCACTCGGAAGGAAGACGAACATCGAATACATAGATATTCCAGAAAATATTCGTGAAAAATATCAATACTTCACTCAAGCCGAAATGAAAAAATTACATAAAGCAGGATACAGGAAGAAAGCAACTTCTCTTGAAGATGCCATAGAGGATTATGTAAAGAATTATCTCCTGACGGGCAATATCTTCCTGCATTAAAGAATCAATTTCCCTATATCAGAATGGATTGTATTTAAAAATTTTTCAATAATCTTTTATGCAAAGACAAAGGCATTTTGAAGAATTTGCCACACAACAATTTTCAGAAATCCTCCTGCGGCGCAGAAATCAGATATTCACATCTCTTTTTTGGAAACTTTTAAATTTCCATATTGGTGGAGTTATCTCGAGATACAAAGGATAGGCTAACTTTTTCTCGCCCGGTCTTCCCTATCAAGTTTAATGGCATCTTTTATAACAGATATCATAAATATCACAAGGAATACTGTTCCGACAAAAATACCGCCTGCATCGAGTGCGCGCACTGGCTGACCGAAAATATGGCATAATATCGGGTTCCAGAACATAACGATTATGTTTGCGATAAAGATTATAATTCTCACTTCGGTGGGTCCAAGTCTTGCGTATGAAAGTCTGAACACTCCTTCGGAATATGCTGCGATGTGGACATAAATATTTAGCATAAAATATCCTATCGCAAGGAACATTCCAGTTCGCATATCCATCAGCGGCGATGCACCGAGTCCGAAGCAGACAAGAAATGTCGTGATAGCATCGCACATATGGTCAACAAAATAACCATAGTGTTCTCTTTCGGTGTGGCGGACTCTTGCCAGCGTGCCGTCGAGACTGTCCGCAAACCAATGAAGTATGAGACCGAAGTTGGCAAGCCATATCCACCAGATGGAAAATCTTGTCAGGATGTATCCTACTGCTATCATTATTGCAGCAAAAATACCCAGTATGGTTAGATGGTCGGGCATAACCCAATTGGGAAGTGCTTTTGCAATCTTTGGAAGATTCCGTTTTTCCCACCGCCCGGTTAGAGTATCTATGGTTCTACTTGCCTTCTCCGCTGCTTTCTTCATAATGTTTTTTCCTCCTGAATACAAGGAATTCGTTCGCGATGAATTTAAACAAAGGTCCTGCAATCATACCTATAATGTCAGCTAAGAGATAATGGACATCAAAATATGTCGTCAACAGCCATAAAATTCCGAGATTTACTGTGAAATCAATGGATGCTGTAACAGCATTGTATTTTAACAATCTGATTATGTAATCTTTTAAATTTCTCTTTACTCTGTCCTTCCAGGTTACGAAAAAGTGCCAGGTAAAATTATGAATTATCGCCAATTCGATTGCACAAGCGCCTGCGATAACGACATTTATGCCGAGTTTTCCTTTGAGTATCCACAGAACGCCAAGATTGACTACTGTTCCGCCCCAGGCTACTATCTGGAATTTTATTATTCTTTTAAAAATTTCTTTCTTCAGCTCCAAAATTACATTCGGTTATTGTATGAAATTTCATTCTTTTGAACCGACACAACAGAAAATGCGCACGGCAGGATTCTCAGCCTTCGACTGATTACATCGCTTCAAATCCTGACTTTTTTACCAATTGAAATTTTAGTCTAATTTTAAAAGATAACTAATTCAACGACAATCGCGCCCGGCAGGATTCGAACCTGCAATCGCCGGATCCGAAGTCCGGTGCTCTATC
>JAGHAI010000051.1 GCA_021161555.1 bacterium | reverse complement strand
ATTTACAATACCTGAAATTGCTCGCTATCGACGCATTCTATTAACCAACTTTTTCTAACAAGAACCTAAATTTCAAAGCCATTTTTACATCGTTTCGCAGGCATCGAGAAATTGCGCTTTTGCACTGAAATTTGTGTATGCTTTTTTCTTGCGTATTTCTGCGAAAAATATAATTTTTTCAAAGTGGCATTGTTTTTCACTTGTGGAATTGTTTAATAACAAGGGGGTATTTATGAGCGCGATAGAATTAAAATCGTCGGGGACAAGTTTTGGCAGGGAACTGCGCGGCGGCATCGTCACATTTATGACGATGGCTTATATAATCTTCGTTCAGCCTGCCGTTCTTTCACAGGCAGGTATGGACTTTGGCGGAGTGACATTTGCAACCTGCATTTCCGCTGCAATAGCGACATTCATAATGGGAATTTACGCAAATCTTCCCATTGCGCAGGCTCCGGGTATGGGCGAAAACTTTTTCTTCACATTCTCAATCGTGCTCGGTATGGGACTCGTCTGGCAGGATGCGCTCGGCGCTGTGTTCGTCGCGGGGATTATATTTCTTTTGCTGTCCATTTTTAAGGTGAGGAAACTCATCCTCGATGCAATACCTCGCTCACTTCGCCACGCCACGGCGGCTGGCATCGGAATTTTCATCGCATTCATAGGACTTTCAGAAGCGGGAATTATCGTCAAAAATCCAGGCTCACTGGTTCAACTGGGAGACCTGACTGCATCGCATACATTGTTGGCTCTCTTTGGACTATTCGTAATGATGATTTTGATAATGAAAAAAGTTCCCGGCGCAGTTTTATGGGGAATTCTCGCATCACTCGTCGTGGCGCTGATTTTCGGGATGGTTAAGTACAGCGGAATATTTTCTGCTCCGCCTTCTCCTGCGCCAACTTTCTGGAAATTTTCTCTGAGAAAACTGCTTTCCTTCAATTCGTCGTTTCTCGTGGCGGTCTTCGTGTTTTTATATATGGATATGTTCGACACAATCGGGACGCTTTTTGCCGTTTCTGATGCGGGAAACTTGCTGACGGAAAAGGGCGAAATTCCTCGAGCAAACCGCGCCCTGATTTCCGATGCCGTGGGAACTGTGGTGGGCGCAATATTCGGGACATCGACGGTGACGAGTTATATAGAATCCACAACGGGTATTTCCGCAGGTGCAAGAACGGGGCTGTCATCGATATTCGTTGCGGTGTTCTTCATACTGGCATTGTTCCTGTATCCTGTGATAAAGATGGTCGGTGCGGGCGTGAATGTCGGCGGCGCAATTTTCTATCCAGTTACGGCACCTGCGCTCATCGTTGTCGGTGCGATGATGACAAAGACGCTCGCAAAAATCGATTGGAGCGAAATGTGGAAAGCCCTGCCCGCATTCCTGACGCTTATCGGCATCCCGTTCACATATTCCATCGCCGATGGAATGGCGCTGGGATTTGTGTCATATCCAATCTGTGCGACGGCAGCAGGAAAGGCAAAGGAAGTCAACCCGCTGATGTGGATTATTGCGGCGCTTTTCGTCATCCGATACGCATTTTTTAAGTAATTATCGACAGGAAGAAATTATGAGCGACTGGCAGGAAATCCCAAAATATCCCACCTGCTTCGTGTGTGGGGATAAAAATCCCATTGGTTTGAATATGACCTTTCGGGGGCATGATGGCATAGTCGAATCGGAATATGTCGGGCAGCCACACCACTGCGGATATGAGGGCATCGTCCACGGTGGAATTGTGAGCGCCATACTCGACGAAGGTATGGGCTGGACGGGATATGTCGTTCTCGGAAAGTATTATCTCACGATGGAATTGAAAATTCGCCTCAAAGCGCCTGTTCGTGCCGATGTCAGATATAAGTTTCGCGGCGAATTTTTGCGAAAAATAGGAAATGCCTTCGTAGCAAAGGGCGCATTGTATGACCCCGATGGAATAATAGTCGCGGAAGGCGAAGGAAAATATTTCATAACGGATGTTTGATGTCTCTCAGTGTTCTCATCATAGCGCATAACGAGCGGGAGAATATTGCCGATGCCATTTCTTCGGTTTCCTTTGCCGACGAGGTCGTCGTGGTGGACAACGGAAGCGACGACGACACAGGCGAAATAGCATCGAAGATGGGCGCAAAGGTAATACGCAGCGATGAAAATATAGGATATGCGGATGCGAAAAGGCTCGGCATCGAACACTGTGCGGGAGAATGGATTTTGTGGCTCGATGCGGATGAGCGAATTTCCGATGAACTCGCAGAAGAAATCGTTGGAGCGGTGAAAAATCCAGAAAATTTTGCTGCGTTCAAGATGCCGCGAAAGAGTTTTTTTCTCAAAAAGTGGATTCGTCATTGCGGGTGGTATCCCGACTATGTGCTGCGGCTGTTTTTGAAAGACAGGGCGCAATTTTCCGATGACCTGGTTCACGAAAAAGTCATCGTGGAAGGCGAAGTGGAAAAATTTTCAAATCCGATAATTCATCATACCGACCCCGACATCGAACATTACTTGAAAAAATTAAATCACTACACCACGCTCGGAGCGAGACAAATGGCAGCGCAGGGCAAACGAGCATCTGCGCTGGATATCGTCATAAGACCTGTGGCGACATTTTTGCGAATGTTCATCGTAAAACTCGGCTTTCTGGACGGGATGCACGGCTTCGTTCTATCGGTGTTTTCCGCCGTTCACACGATGACGAAATATGCGAAGTTGTATTTTGCAGCGAAAAGATGAATTTTAAAAATGTTGCGAATGCGAATGTCAATCGGAGGAATGGAAAAAGTTCTGCTAAAAATAAAGGTATTGCCCGGCGGGATGCCACCGCGGAGGATGAGTTCCGGCGCTGTGGGATATGATATCTTCGCGCGGCTGGAGGACCCCATCACTCTGAAACCAGGCGAAAGGCGAAGAGTTCCCGCTGGGTTCGCTATAGAAGTTCCCGATGGCTTTGAGGCGCAAATCAGGCCGCGCAGCGGACTTGCAATCAAATATGGATTGACGATGCTCAATTCCCCAGGAACAATCGACCCCGATTATCGTGGAGAAGTGCAGGTCATTCTGGCAAATCTGGGCGAGCAGGATATAATCATAGAAAATGGCGACCGCATCGCACAGATGATAATCGCACCCGTCGCCGATGCTCAACTCGAAATTGCAGAAAATCTTTCACCGACTTCAAGAGGAAAAAAAGGATTTGGAAGCACAGGGGTGTGAGAGTTTTAAGCTAACAGCATAACACTCTAAGATTAAAAAATTCGGAACAATATATCACATTATTGCCAGAATTTGATTCACAATTTATCAATCAGGCAACTGATTTCTAACGCTCAAACACCGGAATGTTTGCAATAACATTCAAATTTAGAAAATTTATAATACAGCACCCTACAAATCCGCTGTCAGTTCGTCCAGTTCAGCCATAGAAAATACAGGACCATCGACGCAGATGTATTTATGACCGATGTTGCACCGTCCACACTTGCCGATACCGCATTTCATACGCATTTCGAGAGAAGTATAAATCTTATCCTTTGAAAAGCCGAGTTCGTGAAGCACTGGCAGCGTGAACTTAATCATCACAGGCGGACCGCAGACCACAGCGTAGGCATTTTCCGAAGATGGCGCCGTTTCCTTGAGCACCGGCGGAACAAAACCGACCTTACCCGTCCATCCTTCTGCGGGATTATCTATGGTGAGAACGAGTTCAAGATTCTCGTCGTTTTTCCATTCTTCGAGGTCGTCGCGATACAGGAGCAATCCCGGTTCTCTCGCTCCATAAACAATGGTAATCTTTCCAAATTTACTTCGCCGAGAAGGGTCGCGAAGGTATATGTATAGCGAGCGCAGCGTGGTGAAGGCATATCCTCCGCCAACGATGACGATGTCGCTCCCCTCGAACTTATCCACAGGATACCAATTTCCGAGTGGTCCGCGGATACCAATTTTGTCGCCTGCTTCGAGTTCGTGAAGAGCTTGCGTAACGCTGCCAATTCTGTTAATTGTGAACAGCAGTTCGTCGCCTTCTGTGGGGCTGGATGCGATACCGAATGGTGCTTCTCCCTTCCCGAGAACCGATAATTGAGCAAATTGACCTGGCTTGTAATCAAATAATTTTTTCACATCTTCATCGAGTATTCTGAATTTGAAACTCTTCAACTGGCGGTCGTTCGTTTCAAAATATGTATCCACAAGTTCAACTGGAATTGGCTTATATGGATTATCCATCGATGCCTCCTTTAGCAATTCAAAATTATCAATTATCAATTAGCAATTGGCATTTTACAAATTGACAATCAGTAGTAATCACTTATCAGTTTTTGCGGTAATGATACTTTTTGCAATTATAGCAATTAGCTCTTCACACTCATCTATAATTGATTCGACGATTTTTGAATTTATAATATTTATGCGATATATTATTCCAAGCCAGAAACGAGATTCCTTCAGTTCTTTGAGAACTATGGCTAAATTGTTCATTTCGCAAGCGCTTCTGCTCTTTTAGCGACATCGCGAATGTCTATTCCCACAGGGCATATCGCAACGCATCTTCCGCACCCGACGCACAGATGTTCGTCGCCGTATCGCAGTTTGAAGAATGATAATTTGTGCATCATTCTCTGTCGAATTCTTTCCTTCTGCGTCGGGCGAGGATTATGTCCCGATGCTTCGAGGGTGAAAAGTCCGAACTGGCAGCTGTCCCACACACGATAGCGACGATATTTGTTCCCAATTCTTTCGTCCTGAATGTCAAAGCAATAGCAGGATGGACATACATAGGTGCACATTCCGCAACCCATACAGCGATGATATATGTCTTCCCAGAATTCCTCGCTGTCGAAAAGTGCCTGCATACTGTTTTCGATGTTTTCCGTTGGAACAGAGCGGTCGATTGCGTCTTCGCCTTTTTTCTTTTGCGCTTCGCCTTTTGCGATATCTTCATCTGTCGCATCGGGAAGGGAAGCTATCAAATTTTCGCCCTTTTCGGTGGTCCCTTCGACCAGAAATCTTTCGTCGTCGAGCGGAATGAGAAATATATCGCTCCCCGATTTTGAAAATGGACCCATTCCTTCAAATGAACCGCAGAAACATCCGGGATGCGGAACAGGACAGCCGATGACGACTTTCACCGATGCGTTATATCTTCTGACAAAATATCCGTCGGTGTAGCTTCCTTCCGTATATACTTTGCCGATTAGTTCCATCGCCTTTGCATCGCAGGGGTGCATTCCCCACACGACAAAGGGTTTTTCGTCGATTTCGGGTTCCACAATTGAAGTCGGGTCTTCAGGATTATCATAGAAAAACAGGGTTTCGTCCTGTGGAACAAATGCTTCCTTCGGCGATAGAGGTATCGATTCTGGCGAAGCAATTTCGTCGGCGCTCGAAACTTCAGCAAAGCGAAGATTTTTTCCCACAGGAGCAAATACCTTCATTCCCGAAAGACAATCGAATAATTCTTTTTTGGTTGCTACTTTCATTTTGCCCCCTTTTACATTATAAATTCTTGAGGGTCATCGGTTTTGAATGTCTGCAGTGGCGGAGGCTCATCGACGGCAATTCCGCTTTCGTAATCGTAGAGTTCACGAACTCGTTTACTCATTCCCGCAAGAATTTCGGTGAACGGAATGTCCATCGGGCACACAGATTCACAACTGCCACATTCCACGCATCGCCCAACCTGGTGATAAATCCTGCCAAGATTCCATAGCATCAGGTCGGTCGGATGCTGTCCTTTTTCAAGCCATTTGGGGTCGTTTGAATCGACAAAACATTCGTCGCAATAACAGGTGGGACAAGCCTGACGACACGCATAACAGCGGATACACCTGCCGAAATGCTCCGTGTAAAACTTCCATCTGTCTTCTCTGTTCTTTTCCAGCATTTCGACGGCGGGCTTATCGTGTTCCTCAATCGATACGCCTTCAATTTTTTCCCCGACGAGTTCGTCGTAGTGGACTGGCGTTGGATATCGGCAAATACGACAGGCATTGCTCAATACTTCTTCTGTCGAAATACTTTTGTCTCCAACAGAGATGCTGTTCCAGTCTGCAGAAACCTTTTCGCCATCCACATTGCCGAATTTTTTCATCAGCGTCTTTCTGTCCACCATTCCCTGGCAGGGGACGCCGATGATGGAAACATCCTTTCTGTCGAACTGTTTTTCCGCCAGCAAAATCCCGATTGAACGGGAATCGCATCCCTTTGCGACTACGCCCACTTTTCTGCCCGCCAGAATTTCCCTGCGAACATATCCCGCAAGATTCAGCCGACAGAGTGGATTCCATATAAGTTTCTCAACATCGTCGGGCTTTGTGATGAAAATTGGTTTGGCAGAAAATGGGGTGGTCCCTTCGCCAAATCCGATGACGACATCGACCTTCCCCTCGGCAAGCCAATTTTTTGCTATCTCTCTTATCTTCTCAATCATATCTGCTCCTGAAAATCCTTCTTGACGAAATTCTTTATTGGTCCAACGCTCTTAACTCTATTCGTGACTTCCGTTACGACTTTCTGGAATTTTCCGCCTTCTGCGGCAGAAACCCAGGAAAAATTCACCCTTT
This sequence comes from bacterium, assembly GCA_021161555.1. GTDB lineage: Bacteria > UBP14 > UBA6098 > B30-G16 > B30-G16 > JAGHAI01. Next base: position 339 of record JAGHAI010000051.1, on the reverse strand, counting down.
TATCATCGTATCCCACGAAGTCGAGCAGTTCCTTTAGCGCAGTGAATTTTCGTCTTGCATAGTAATTTCCCGTAATGTAGTGGCAATCGCCAGGATGACAGCCCGAAATGAGAACCCCATCAATTCCCGATTGTAGAGCCTTCAATACGAACATAGGGTTAACTCGGGCAGAACAGGGAACGCGAACCACTCGTATATTCGGCGGGTATTGGAACCTCGAAACGCCAGCGAGGTCTGCGCCTGCATAGGAGCACCAATTGCATAAAAAGGCAAGTATCTTCGGTTTCCATTCTTTTTCGTCCATATATGCACGCTCCAGTTTTATGAATTGTTCAATTT
>JAGHAI010000132.1 GCA_021161555.1 bacterium | reverse complement strand
TAATTTATCGTTCTCGCGCAAGTATTTTTTATTTATGGCACACCTTGCCAATTGAAAATGCCCCTCAAATCTATTTCTTGTATTTAATTATGCAACTAATTTTTCTTCGACCACGACAATTTCTGAAAAATATACAAAGCACTTTATGTAAAATATTTTATCATCTTTGAGTCCGTTAATTTATTGCCTGCTAAAAAAGTCTTGCAAATAGATTCGGGTTTCGTATTTTGTTCTGTCAAGGAGGGGAGATATGAAACGAAAATTCTTTATTTTTTATTTTTCTTTCCTATATATTTCCCTTTCATTTTTTTCTATTGCTTCCGACACATTCGAAGATGGCGATACGATAACCGCCTGTTTGACTGCGGCGGAAGACACCTGTGGTGGAACAATCGATTCGACAATTTGCAGAACCTTTTTTTGTGGACTTATCACCGCCTGTGATATGGAATATTTCGCCTGTGCCCGATACAACGATAGAAGATACATTGGTCAATGTAGAATTTTATCTCTTTGACGGCATTTCGGGTCTTGATACTTTAGCCGTCCAATTGACAGTGAGCGGAACGCCGGTTGATGCAGGCGTTATGTGGACTGGTTCCTATTGGAATATAGTGTGGTCTGCTGCATCTCCATTTCATCGGGGCGATACAATACACATCTGTGTTTGGGCGAGCGACACAACAGGCTATTGCGATGATAATGTTCTGGATACCTGCTGGTCAATTTATATCCGCCCTTGCGTGGATAATTTTCCCATAAAAAAAGGGCGATTGGTGAACTATCGCCCCCTTTTCTCCGCCAAATAATTTATTGCGATTATTCGTAGTCCCTTGTTGCTTCAAGCACCATAGAGAAAATCTGTCCCTTGAAGAAGTTCGTGTGCTGCACAGCACCGGATGGACAGGAAGCCGCACAGGCACCACATCCTTCGCAAAGTGCCTCGTTTACAAAGGCGACTTTCTTCACCTCGTCGACCTTTATGGCTTCGTATGGACAGGTTTTTTCACAATATCCACATCCGGCGCATATTTCCTGGTCAACCCGCGCAATGGTTGGAGAACGAACCAGCTCGGGCTGGCCGAACATATCGAGAACCTTTGCCACCGCACCGGATGCCTGCGCAACTGTATCGGTGATGTCCTTGGGATATTGCGCCACACCAGCGATGAAAATTCCACCCGTCATCGATTCGAGAGGACGAAGCTTGAGATGCTGTTCTTTAACCCACCCATATTCGTCTGTGGCGAGACGCAACTTTTTCAAAAGTTCCTGCCCCGCTTTACTGGGAATCATTGCAGGTGCAAGAACAACCATATCCACATCAAGTTTTATCTGCCTTCCAGAAAGGGTATCGGTTGACCATATCTGAACCTTATCACCGTTCTGAATTATTCTTGCAGGTTTTCCTCGAATAAATGTTATCCAGTCCTCTTCCTGAGCGCGCTGATAAAATTCCTCATATCCTTTTCCGTTTGTTCGCAGGTCAATGTAAAAATCATAAGCATGTCCGTCCTCAACGGCGTGCTTATACAGCATTGCCTGTTTTATGAGATACATACAGCAAATTCGGGAACAGTATGGAACCCCGTGTTCGGGGTCTCGTGAACGAACGCAGTGAATAAATGCCACGGATTTCGGAATTTTACCATCGGATGGTCTTTTGACAATGCCGTTAGTGGGACCGGCAGGCGCGAGAATTCTTTCCATAGTCAGTGCATCTATGACATCCGGGATTTTTCCGCCACCATATTCGGGAATTTCTTCAAGTGGGTATAGTTCGTATCCTGTGGCGATGACCACGGCACCGATTTCAATCTCCTCGAATCTATCGACCTGTTCAAAATCTATCGCATCGACAGGACAGACTTTTTGGCATAATCCACATTTTCCAGTCTTGAAATGAATGCAATTATCGGCATCGATAACGGGGTAGTTAGGCACAGCTTGCGCAAAAGGAATATATACTGCTGTCCGATTTGAAATTCCACGCTCAAATTCCGATGGTATTTTTTTCGACGGACATTTCTCCATACAGGCACCACAACCCGTGCATTTCTCGTTGTCTATATACGAAGCTTTGTGACGAACTGTCGCCTTGAAATTTCCTATATAACCATCGATTTTCTCAACTTCGGAATATGCCATAAGATTTATGTTCGGATGGTTAGCAACATCTGTCATTTTGGGCGTTGCAATGCACTGTGGACAGTCGAGAGTCGGAAATGTCTCGGAAAGCTGGAGCATTTTTCCACCTATGGAAGGAGATTTTTCTATAAGATATACTTCATATCCCGCGTCGGCTATATCGAGGGAAGCTTGAATTCCAGCTATGCCGCCACCAATTACCATTGCACTTCTTGTAATAGGAATTTTTACATCATCAAGCGCGATGTTCCGCCTGACCTTTTCAAGTGTTTGTTTTATTATTATGAACGCCTTTTTAGTGGCAAGTTCTTTATCGTGCCAATGGGGCCAGGAAACCTGTTCACGAATGTTTGCCACTTCAAGTCTATATGGGTTCAGCCCAACAGAAGCAGCTACATTGCGAAATGTTCTTTCGTGAAGTGTGGGGGAACAATGCGCATTGACTACGGCGTCAAGCTTATGCTCGACGATTTTATCAGCGATGAGTTGCTGCCCCGGAGCGGAACACAGAAACTTATAATCAGTGGCAAAGACGACATCGGGCAGATGTGAAACCCTCTCCACAAGAGCGGCTATGTCAACAGCCCCTGCTATGTTGTTGCCGCAATGACATATAAAAATCCCTATTCGTGCCATATCTGTTTTTCCTCGCTAATTTTAATTTTTTTAAAATTTAAGAATGAGAAATAAATATTTTCATAACATAGTGTCAAGTCAAAAGCACCAAAATTTGTATCGAATGGTCGATTTTAATGTATTTCACAACCTTTGAATACCTTCCGTCAAAAAACTTCAAACACCAATGAATTTTCAATTTTATTGTGTTTAAAAATTTTTTGGGATTGCATTTTTTATCTTTCGGACTAATTTTTTGACCGATAAAAAATTGGGGAATATCGATATGCGCGACCCGAGAGGACATTATCTTGAAACCTTCTGCGAAGTTGACCTTTCTGCATTTGGCAGAAACATCGAGAGAATACGAAACTGGGTATCGGGACGAGATATAATGCTTGCTGTAAAAGCGAACGCATACGGGCACGGCGTCGTGCCGATTTGCAGAGAAGCGGCTATTCATAATGTAAACAGATTTGGTGTCGCAACGCTCGTCGAGGGAGTTGAACTCAGAGATGCGGACATCGAAGGAGAAATTGTTATACTTACGCCGCCAACACTGGAACAGGTGCCGTCTGTGGTATATCACGACCTATCGCCCAATGTGGTGAACCGCCAGCTCGCAGAAGCGATTTCTGCGGAAGCAGTGAAGGGCAGCAAAACAATAAAAATCCACATTGAAATAGATACAGGTATGGGCAGAACTGGAATGATGTGGTTCGATGCGGTGGGTGAGATATATGCGATTTCCAGACTGCCAGGAATTCGCATCGAAGGGGTGTTTTCTCATTTCCCCGTTGCCGATAGCACTCAAAAATCTGATGTTGAATTCACGAGGATACAGCTGGAAAGATTTTCCAGAGTGGTAAAAACACTTGAGCGAGGCGGACTGAAAATTCCGACGATTCACATATCCAATTCCGCCGGGCTGCTTGCACACCCGATTTTTGGGAACTGCGTTCGCCCTGGAATACTCGCGTACGGACTTTATCCATCAGAAAGCGTCAGGCACAGCGTAGAGGTGGAGCCAGTGATGTCTCTTCGCACCCGGGTGGTTCAGCTGCGAGATATGGACATCGGCTCTTCTATCGGATATGGGCGGACATTCGTCGTGAAAAAACCGATGCGCGTAGCGGTAATCAGAGCGGGATATGGCGATGGGCTTCGCCGCGCACTGTCAAATCGCGGAGAAGTGCTAATTCGCGGGAAGAAACATCCCATCGTAGGCAGAGTTTCTATGGACACAACTATAGTGCAGGCTGACGAAGAAGTTCGCCTTGACGATGAAGTCGTCATTATCGGGAAACAGAACGGCGAAAGGATTTCAGCAGACGACCATGCACGATGGACCCACACAATAAATTACGAAATCCTGACGGGTATTTCCGAAAGAGTCAGAAGAGTCTATGTCAAAGATGGAAAGGTGGTGGAAGTGAAATGAAAATAAACACCACAAAGACGGAATTAAAGAGGAAAAGAGTTTTTGGAGAATTCTTTACTCCACTTGATATTTTTAAAAACTTTATATTGCCCGAAATAAAAGCGGAAATGAGAAAATATATCTGGGTTGATTTGTTTGCAGGCGAGGGAAACTTAATTCTTCCTATTCTTGAAATAATTCCGTCTTGTGAAAGAGAAGAATTTTTCAAAAGACATATATTCCTATTTGATGTGCAGGAAACTGTTGTGGGGAAAGCCCGCCAGAATGCAATGGAGTATGGCATTTCCTATGAACTTGCCGAAAGAAACATCACATTAAGAGATACAATAGAAAATTATCCCGATTTTCTTCTGCACAAAGATTTGCCTGTATATCATATTACAAATCCACCCTATTTGTATCTTGGTTACATAGTTAAAAACGAGGAAACGAGAAAATACCTAAAATACTTTAAAAATGAGAACGAAGGATTTCAGGATTTATATCAACTGGCTATGATGAATGATTTGAGAAACGATATAGAACGAATGATTTATATAATTCCGTCCAACTTTCTCTTTGGTTCGTCGGTATCAAACTATATAAGAGATGAATTTTTGAAATTTTACAACATAGACAGAGCAGTTATATTTGAGCGGGAAATTTTTCGCCATACGGGAACAAATGTGGTAATTTGTTTTTTTAGCAGAAAAACTAATATTGGACACAACATAATGACATTTGACGGATTGAAAATAAACAGAGATATATCCGAAAGAAAATATCGATTAGACCCTGCCAACCACTACCGAGCGGGCAGTGATTTCGATAATTTTGTGGAAAAATTCAGAGCAGGAAAGTGTTTGAATGTGAAATACTACCTGACTATGGACGAGGTAAAGAATAATACCGGCAACATAAAGATAAAAGTTCTCGACGCAAACAACTTCAATGGAAAATCTTATGACACTATTATAATAGGCGTTAACGAATTTCTATATAAAAAAATTAAATCTAATATTCTTTTTGCAAGGACAGT
>JAGHAI010000111.1 GCA_021161555.1 bacterium | reverse complement strand
GACTTACTAACTGTTTTTCTTATATTGTTATAATATAGGAGGCAAAAATGGAATTCTCTATGCAAAAACTCAAAGAAGCTATTATTGTAATTCTCGAGATTATGGGGAATAAAGCCGGTAAAGTAAAACTGGTGAAGACATTGTTTTACTGTGATTTTAAATCCTACAGAGAACGACATATCCCCATAACCGGAGATAGATATGTGCATTATAAATATGGACCTGTTCCCAGTCATTTTGAAAGTGCTCTTCGACAGATGCAAAGAGAAGGTTCTCTTGCAGTTATTCCAGCAGCACATACAGAGAAATGGGAGTTCGATGTTCTCAGGGAAAGTGATAAATCTGTATTTGATGATTTTGAGATCAAAATTCTCGAGGAAACCTCTAAAAAATTTGCGAATATGGGAGCTAAAGAGCTTTCTGAATGGTCTCATCTTTTTGAAGGGTGGAAGATTACACGGGATGGTGAATATATAAATTACGAATTTATCGACATACAAGATTTTGATGATGAAGAAAATCCACCCCAATTTGAGCCAATAGACGATTTGGAGAAAGAACTGTTCGACTCTCCAGAATTTAACGAAATCATTCGTCTTGCTACCGAATATTCTTCCCGGTAATGAATTTTTTCTATGAGTTTTAAATGGGAAATAAATATAAATTTCAAAATGTATGTAGAATCTGTCAGGCGTCTCGAAAAAAACGATAGGAACATAAGGAGCCGTCTTCAAGTTGTAGGACAAAAAATAAGAGAATTTTGTGAACAAAACTATCCTCCAGATGACAAAAGATTTGGAGCACATATAAAAGGGAATGTATATAAGTTTAGAATATCGGGTCCTCAGGTTGGAAAAAGTGGGGGATATAGATTGATTTACGCTATTTTCTGGGAAAAATTCTTGATTGTTCCCATATATGTGTATAGTAAGGCACATAAAACAGACCTTTCCAAAAAGGAATATAATAAAATTCTGGAAGAATTCCGTAATTTCCTCAATAATATTTGACTTACGGTATCTGTCTTATCACGACATACTGCAAAAATATCGTCAGAGCCATTATCAAAAATCCCAGAAACATCGGTATTTGAAATAATTCTTTATATCGCTTAAATCTTCTGGTCTCTATTTTTGTCTTCTCCATCTGATTGATTTCTCGGTATATTTTTCGCAGTTTTTCAGTGTCCGTTGCGCGGAAATACTTTCCGCCTGTGATTTGCGCAATAGCTTGCAGGGTCGGTTCATCGATTTCCACATCCATAGGCACATATCTCGTTCTTCCGAAATGGTCCTGTACGGGATATAATGCCTTTCCGAGTTTCCCCATCCCGATTGTGTATATCTTGATTCCCAGCGCTGCTGCAGCCTGCGCTGCGGTGCTCGGTTCAACCTGTCCTGTGTTGTTCCGCCCATCTGTGAGCAGGATTATCACTTTGCTTTTCGCCTTGCTTCGTCTCAACCTGTTTGCAGCGGTGATAATTGCATCGCCGATTGCTGTGCCGTCCTCAATCATACCGACCTTTATCTGCCGAAGAAGGCTTAAGACTATCTCGTGGTCAATGGTCAGAGGACACTGTGGAAAAGCCTTCGATGCGAAAATAACCAATCCAATTCTGTCGTTCTCGCGCCCCTTGATAAAATTTTCCGCTTCAGCCTTCGACGCTTCGATGCGATTTTTGGGCTTAAAATCCACGGCGAGCATAGACGAAGATATGTCCGATGCGATGACTATGTCGATTCCTTCAGTGAAGACTTTTTCCACATCCTGCCCTGCGCGGGGCCTTGCGGCGGCGAACGAGAACAAAACTATAACAAGCGCCCACAAATAAGGCAGAAGACACCACAACTTCACGCGAAACGATACCGGGGCTTTTTCAAATCTCTTCGTCACCGTGTATAGCATCGTCGCAACGCGGAACTTCTTTATCATCCAGAAGCCCACGGGAACAAGCAAGAGCCACAAAAATCCCCACGGATTTGCAAATTGAAGAGTGCCGCTGAATATATTGCTCAAATTACTCATAATATTGGTCAGCCTGTAATAAAAAGTTTTGCCTGTCCAATCGCATCGCGAATGTCTTCTGTTTCTGGATATTTTTCGGCGAATCTGACATCATCGCAGTATTTCAATACCTGTTTCAGCGCGACGAATTTTTGCCCCGCCAGACCGCGTTCTGAGAGTGCAGAAAGTATTTCGTCACTCGACATTCCAGATGCGGGAATTCCGAATTTTTCAGCGATGTATTTCCTGATAATTTTCGAAAGTTCATCCAGAATTTGTTCAGCGCTGGTTCTCTGCGGTGAAAGCCGATTTATTTCATCGAGCGCTCTTTCCGCAGGCGTTGGCGGCCGCGATGGCTTAAGCGGTTCACTCTTCGCCTTTTTCACCGCACGATAGACAAAAAATCCGACTGCCAGAACTATGATAATTCCGAATAAAATCAGGATGAATGGCAAAATGCCCACCGATTTTTCTGGTGCAGGAAGTCCAGTTATTGCAAAGCCAGTGAAGTCGAGTTCCAGCGTGTCGATTTGCGTTGTATCCCCATTTTGAATGTGAAATATGCGCCATCTCCAGGGGAAAATTGTCAAATCTCCCGTTCTGGTGGGGGAATATCGCAATGTTATTGTGGTTTTTCCGGAAATCGAATCGTTGTGGCAATGAGTTTCGGTTTTCGTAATTGTGTTCAGGAATTTCAATCCCACAGCATCGGGCGGCGGCACAGAATCAAACAGCCAGAATGCTGGATTGTCCTGAAAAAGAATGAAAATTTCTGCTTCGGCAGTATCACCAACGGCAACCTGTTCCGTCAATAGTGAGGACGAAACCGCCACGGAAAACTGACCATAACAGACAGCAGAGATGACGAGAATATATACTGTTGTATATATAAATGTATTTTGGGTCATCATTTGTTTTTCCTAACAACTTCGTCCAGTTTGTTTTTTATCCTATCGAATGCGCTTCCAGAGATTTTAAAATACACGCTTTTGCCCGAAACGATAGATATTTTTTCGCCGTTTCCGATTTCTCCGATAGCAATGTAATAGTCGTTCCCGCTTGTATCTATGATTTCTGCGCGAAGTTCCGCAGTATTTTCATCCCATCTGACGGTATCGGGATATGTATCGATATACGATAGTTTAAGAATTTCGTCCATTGCCCTGCGGACACGGTAAAATGGAACTTTTTCCGTGCCATTCGGAGTTTTTGCCTTCCACTTAGGCTTGCCGCGTTCAAAGGTGTATTTTTTGTCTCCAACGGTTATATTCATTTTCTTCACCGCATTTGCGTCAAGTTCAAGCAGGCGGTATAAGGCAAACTTTTTCCAGTCGGGCTTGCACCATTTAAAAATATTTGTCCTGTTGACAAGATAATATTCTTTTGGCGAATTATATTGTTTCAGTTGTATTCTGCTCCCGATTGTGTCGCCGATTAGATAAACTGTGCTGTCGCCCGCCGTATAAAATGCAAATCTCCAGCCCGAGTATTTGAACTTGCCATCATTTTTAAAAGAGTCAATTCTCGAATACTTAAAATTTCGCAAAAATCTTTCGATTTGTTCCTTATCGCCTTTGATAGTATCGGGATTTGTTAGTTCCCATTGGTCGCCTGTTCTTTTCGCAGAGACTATGAAATTATCCGTGCCGAGAATTTTAAAACTGTCGCATTCGTCCACAGCGGCGAGGGAATGATTTCTGAACTGCGAAATTTCCTTCTTTGTGAGTTCCCAGATGTGTTCCGAAATTTCAAAGAGCGGTTTTTTGTCAGGTGTGTATGCGTAAATAAATTCAGGAGTGGTATCGTTTTTCTCATATTTTGTAAAAAATTTTGCCTTCAGTGATGTCCCTGACTTCGTGTAGAATGTCACTTCGCCTGAAGGCTTCGCGTCGATAGTTTTTATAATGGAATCAGAGTGTTCTTCCGCCGCAAATTCTGTAGCCTTCATCCCGATAATATTGCGCAGTGTTCTGTCGATGAATTTATTGTCGCCTTCCGCTTCAATCGGTGATGTGATGTGCCACTTCAACCCTTTTCTGACTATCTTCAATGTATCCTTTTCCCTCGCTATATACACGCTGTCTATATCCGCAATATCTATGCTGGGCAGGATAGATTTATCGCGCAGGTCGAAGGAAACTTTCAGCAGGTTGCGTCGGGTTTCTTCGGGAACGAGAAGTATTCGGGAATCTCCTTCAATCTGCGCATAAACGCCGCTGTGCGTGGGGGTTTCTTCGCCAAGAATGAAGGTTTTACCTTCTGCGGTGAATTTCACCCACGGCACAGGCGAAAGCCCATATTTTCTGGGGTCGGCACTGTCCGATACAACTTCTGTATAGCGTGCTTCAAGCGCAGATTTTAATACTTTTTGAACTTCATCGTTGTCGGCAGGGTATATCACAGGCGCGATTACCTGCCACTGTTTCGACGATGTGTCCTGTGATACTTCGACGACATCGCTTCTCGTTTCAATGCGAAACTTTTTTATTCTGTCAATCCCGCGAAGAAGACGCTCCGATTCGGCTTTCGATTTTTCCTTCTCCCTCCGTCCTTTGACTTCGAACTGCCAATATCCGAACACAATTATAGCAAAGATAATTCCCAGCAGTATCGTCTTCCGCCAGTTCATATCTCAACCTCCTTATCAATATAAGAATACTTTGCTCCATAGTTCCTTTCGACAATTTGTCTGCTTTTATCGGTAAATTTTGCGACCAGTTGTCCGCAGTTGCTTCCAATGAAGTTTTCTTCCAGTTCGCCCACAGAAAGAATTACATCAAAGTTTTTTTCAGAAAGTTCTTTCAAAAGCAATTTTATCCTGTCCGATGGTTCTTTTCTAAATGCGGATTTTACTCCAGTGGTTTTTGCTCTTTCAGTTGGATTTATAGGGGTTATTTTTATTAAGAACTTCTCTGGTGAAAATATATCGGCAATTTTTTCTACTTCTATTTTTGAACCTTCTGCCACTGCGAAATTGAGCGTGATTTTTCTATCGCTGTCCTTCCAGAAACTGTTTCCATATTCTGCAATTTGTTCCAGCGTCCATTTTTTCACAGGGATGAAGAAATCCCTCTCATTTGCGTCGGTAGAATGAATGGAAAATTGCAGTTGAAATCTCCCGTCGAAGTCGTCTTTGATTTGTGCAATTTGTTCGAAGAAATTTTCTCTGCCCACAGGTGCGACGGTGGACACACAGAACATCAGTCCTTTTGCATCAATTTTGCTGGATAAGATTTTCATCGCGTCGATGACTTTTTCATTCAGAGCTGGTTCCCCCATTCTTGCAAATTGAATTTTAAACTTCTTGACGGGGATTTTCTCATTTTTAAAGCGCCGTCTGACGAGAAAATCCACCTGTTCGACCATCTGTTCTGCTGAAAGGTGTCCGGAAAAATTCCCACCGGCGTCACAAAATGCACATCTTATTGGACAGCCAAACGAAACTGAAATTATAAATACCAGTTTTTCTTCAAACGATAACGGTGGCTGGCGGGATTCTACAAATTCCACATATCTGCCGCCGAAATCAGCAAGAAATACAGTTGCTATGTCAGGATTTCCTCTTTTCGCTATAATTTTCATTATTCACTCCTTATTTAAAAAACTTTGCCACATTGCAGGCAGCACGAATGCCGTCTCCCACTGCAATGCCAACCTGTCTGACATCGGGATGAAGCACATCTCCTGCAAAAAATATTTTTTCCGCTGATGTCGAGCCATCGGGGAAAATTTCTATTTCATCGAGGTTTTTTAGGCATAACATATCCGCCGTTCTGCCCACAGCGATGATTATGCAGTCTGCGGTGTGCTTTTTTCCTGAGCGCGTCGAAATTAGAATTTTCCCGTTGTCCAATTTTGCCCTATCAACGACTGTTTGGGGAAATAATTTAATGCCGTATTTCTCGGCATTTTTTCGTAAAAAGTTGATACATTTCGGTTCGTTTCTCAACAGGATAGACACCGATTTTCCTGCTTCTGCCACAGAAATTGCATAATCAAAAGCAACATCGCCACCGCCGATGACAATGAAGTTTTTGAAACTGCTGAAATCTGCATCTGCGATTTCGTAAAAGAGCTTTTTTGCCGCAAAAATTTCGTCTTCACCAGGAAACCCTGCTTTTCTAAAAATTGTTCCTGTGGATATAATTGCTGCGTCAAAAGTCATTTGTTTGCCAGAAATCTTCGCCACAATTTTACCATCGGTGCACTCAATTTCGGTTGCTATGCCATTTATGACTTTTATCGAATGGCGCTTCATCTGCTTATTCAACAAATCTGACAGTTTCATTCCCGAAATTCCATCAGGAAATGCTGGAAAGTTTCTTATTAAATTTGCATTTCTCGCAAGTCCGCCGACTTTATTTTTCTCGACAATTTCAAATGGTATTCCTCTCCTGTTCAGTTCCAGCGCTGCGGATATTCCAGCAGGTCCTGCTCCAACTATGAGAACTTTGTCTTTTATGTTTTTGCGAACGCTCGTCATAGAAACGATGATATAAAATTTTTTGTTTTCGTAATTTCTGCAACGCCGTGTGCCAGAGACATCAGCGCCGAAATGTGTAATTGCTCCGTTGTCGTCGCTGTGGCATCGGCAATTATCACTGGCATATAGCCTCTAATGAAGGCGCTTCGTGCTGTGGTGGAGCAGCAGATGTCCGTCATAACTCCACTAATAACTACCCACTGCGTGTTGTAAAGTTTAAAAATTTTCTCTAAATCTGTGTTGTAAAATGCGTCGTAGGTGTTTTTTGTGATAACTATGCTTTCAAAATCCGCAAGTTCTGGAATTATCTCCGATTCAGGTGTGTCATCATATATATCGTCTCCCCAGAATTTCTTCATTATCGTGTCTTCTTCGTCTTTTTTTACAGCATACCTCGTCAGGATAATTTTTACATTATGTTCCGAACAATTTCGTGCAAGTTTGATAATATTCGGCAGTATCGCTCGGGATGATGGAATATATTCCTTGAATTCGCTTTCAAAAAAACACCTTTGAACATCTACCAGCAAAAGAGCAGTGCGTTCAGCAACTGGCTTACCAAAGGGATAGCGCAGGTATGGTAAAAGAACTTCAAACCATTCATCGACCATAGTGGAAATGTTCTTCTTATTCAGATATTTTTCTTTTGGCATATTAAAGATTGTGGTTTATTCGAACGATTTTTTACATTTCAAATGTTGTTCTATTTAAATGCGCATAGATTTTGGAATAGTGTGATAAAAGATATATTATTTCTGTCTTCGCCACCAGGCAATTTCTGCAAGGAGGATTGCCAGGAACGGCAGTGCTACAACAGAAAGGTAAAAGATTTTTTGTTGCTGTCTCGGCGTCAGCATCAATTTTCTGTCTTCGGGATTTTTGGGACGAATGGAGATGAGATTTTCCTGTTTTCCGAGCCAATCGACCGAGTTGAGAATTAGGTCTTTGTTTCCCGAAAATGTTATATATCTGTTTGTTGTGAAGTCGGGGTCTCCAAAGACCACCATTCGTGGCGCTGGTTTCCGTGATGGATTTTCAACGGCGCACGCAACAGGGACAGGACCTTTTATGTCTTCATTTTCGTCGAACTGCGCGGTTTGAGCGTGCCATTTGCTCTCCGCCCACGATTGTTCACCAGTTTTAGCGAGTTCCACGACATTATATTGCGATTTTTTCTCCTTCGATGCCACAACTGAGCGCGCTGTGGGAAACATCGTCGCGATATTGAAATTTTTTGTGATGGCGTGCGTTTTATCATATCCCATTACCATAGGCATTTCGGGGCTTGCGCCGAACATCCTGCCCATCGGGGATGTATCGACAATCACATTATCGCCGACTTCGATGCCGAATTCGGAAAGTTTCGCCGCAAAGGAATCCGCCATTCCCGGCTCGAGCATAATTAAAAACTTTCCACCGCGCTTGAAAAAGCTGAGAAAAGAATCAACTTCGGTCGGGAAAAGGTCTGTCTTCGGTCCCACAATTGCGATTATCGCAGCATCATCGGGAATTTTTCCCACCATCGCAAAGTTCAGCGTATCCACATCAAAACCTTCCTGCGTGATGAAATCTTTTAATTTCGATGTGCCTTCCGGGTCGCCGGAAAATGGAGAAAGTTCTCCGTGTCCTTTTGTGAAATATACTTTTGAGCCGCCGGTTGCGGTCAGTTGTTTTATTGCATTTGTAATTTCCTGCTCCGTTGGCTTTTCGATTGTGGAATGTTTCCCATTTTCAAGCCGCAATACCGCCTGACCATATTTCGTAATACCATATCGCTTCGCCATCTGGGGGTCTCTGTCGGGGTCGATGATTCTGTGCGATACCTTTGGACTTTCGAAATCGTATTCATCAATGAGTTCAGCAGCTTGCGCATTTTTCGGCGAATCGGGATTGTCGAAAAGGATTATCTCTACATTCTGGTCGAGATTTTTCAAAATGTTTCGTGTTTGCTGAGATAGAGAAAAGAGTTTCTCCTTTGTCAGGTCCAATCGGGTTGAATATCTTGCACCTACGATATTTATAATAATCAAAATTCCGATGAAGAACGCGATGCCGATTGTCGTGCTTGCGCCCATCGAAACGGAGCGCTTGCCAACGAGCATTTTTGTTCTGCGCCACGAAAATATGCCCCACAGTATTAAAATCAGAACGCCCAAAAACAGCGCTATTTTTGAAACAAGAACAAATCCAGAAAGAATCCACGACAGCATCGCTCCAAGAAAAAGCAAGTCCAGTCCAATAATGCCGAGAAGAGAAAGATACCTTTGCTTCATTGGAAGACCTCCGAATTTATAATTATTATTTTTATAAATTATCGTAAATCTATTGAATATTGCTCGCTATGCTCCGCGCCATCTCCACGATTGAACCGACTGATGAGTGAGAAATACGCTGAGCACAAAGACAGATGCGAAATATATGGCATCTGATGTATCAATTATTCCCCTTGCAAAATTTGAAAAATGTTTCGACAGTCCAATATATCCGACGATTTTTGACAGAATGCCACTTGAGAACAGTGTACTCCAGTCAACTATCCACAGGATGAGAAGGACGGCAAAGGTCATAAATGCCGCGACAATTTGATTTTTTGTGAGCGAAGATATGAACTGTCCGACCGGTATGGCAGCCAGTCCGAGCAGCAGCAGTCCCAGATAGCCCGACCAAACAGGACCCCAATCGAGACCTGATGGGGTGAATATATCAATTATTATCTGAAACAGGAATGTTAGAACAATCAGAGCGATGAATATAATAAACCCGCTTGCCAATTTTGCGTAAACCAGATGGGCAGTGCGTATCGGAGATGTGAGCAAAAGTTCCGATGTTCCATAATTTCTCTCGGCGGCATAAGACCGCATAGTTATTATGGGAATCAGAAAAATCACTAATATGGCGAGATTGTGGAAAAATGGGCGCACCACCCACTGGTTTACATTCATCGGGGGCAGGGGGATATTATACGAAGATTGATATTGTATAGCCTGAATGCACTGCATTGCAAAGTAACTTGTGATGTTGTAAAAGAAAAATCCGCTCACCGCAAGAAAAACCGCAATAATCCCATAGGATGCGGGCGCGGAGAAAAATTGAAAAATTTCCTTCTTGAAAATACACCATATAGCACGCATTTTGTATCCTCCCTTATGTTAATTTATTCGCCAACCGTATCGTCTCTCTGAATATTTTTCTGAATTTGTGTTTCATCGTCTGTCTTTTTATGCTCTTCTTCTGCCACAATTTCCAGAAATACTTCTTCGAGGCTTGCTTCTCTTGGGGAAAGTTCGAGAATATGCCAGTTCTGTTCTGCTGCAAGTTTTGTGATTTGCTCTCTGGTCTTCCACTGAGGTTCGAACTGCACGAGATAGACGCCATTTCGTTCCTGAGGGATTACCTGAGATACGCCGTCGAGGTCGAGCAGCGCCTTATATACCTCATTTGGCGGTCCGGAAAGTTCCACGCGGACGGCGTTCACCTTGCGAATTTTCTCCGCAAGTTCTGAAGGCGTGCCGATGGCGATGATTTTTCCTCTGTCGATTATTGCAACTCTGTCGCAGGTCATCTCCGCTTCTGGCAGAATGTGCGTGGACAGAAGAACAGTATGTGTTCCGCCGAGATTTTTTATCAATTCGCGGGTATATCTAATTTGCTTGGGGTCAAGACCGATGGTCGGTTCGTCGAGAATTATAACCGGTGGGTCGGATATGAGCGCAGAAGCCAGCCCAACACGCTGTCGATAACCCTTCGACAACTGAGATATGAAATTGTGCCAGACTTCTTCAATTTGACACACTTCTCTGACATAGCCAAGCCGTTCCTTCAACTTTTTCCCCGAAAGTCCCCTGAGTTCCCCAACAAATTTTAAAAATTTTTCCACGCGCATATCAACATACAGGGGTGGATTTTCGGGCATATAGCCAATGCGCTTTCTCACTTCTATGGCATCTTTCACCACATCCTTTCCGTCAACGGAGAGTTTGCCCCCGGACGGCGGCAGGTATGTTGTAAGTATTCTCATCGTTGTAGTTTTTCCTGCCCCGTTAGGACCGAGCAGACCGAGAATCTCTCCCCGCTCGGCTTCAAAGGTAATGCCGTCGAGCGCTTTGAACTTGCCATAGTATTTCTCCACATTCTCAGCCTTTATCATATTAAAACCCCCGAATTTGTTGGTTTTGAACTGTCAATACTATAATTTATTCCACTCTTGTCGCGAGATACATCGTGTATCCATCGCGCCACACGACGAATAGAACGGTGTCACCGCTTCTTATATTTTCCGCAATTCTTCTCACATCATCAGGGCTTTCGACGGCTTCTTTGTTGAGTTCAATTATGATGTCGCCTTCACGAACACCTGCTTTATGTGCAATTGAACCTTCATCGACGCCAGTTACGAGAACTCCATCGCCGCGAAATCCCATTCTTCTGGCTTCGCTGTATGATAAGTTTTTCAGAGAAAGTCCCAGGTCTATTTCATCTTTATTTGATGAGTATGGATTAGAATTTTTATCATCTTCCAGTTCGCCGAGTTTAACGGAAATTTCTTTTTCTCTGCCATCGCGCAGAATTGTCAGGTGTATTTTCGTTCCCGGTTCGGTCGATGCGATTCTATTTCTGAGTTGCTCCACAGATTCGATATTTTCGTCATCGATTTTAAGTATGACATCGCCTCGCTCAATTCCCGCTTCATCTGCGGGGCTTCCCTCGACGACGGAACCGACGAGAACGCCTTCGTCAGAATCCATATTCATAGCGTCTGCGAGCGCGGGAGTGACATCCTGGATTGAGACGCCGAGCCAGCCACGAACGACTTTGCCGTGTTCGACAAGCTGGTCAAGAACCATCTGCGCGAGGTTGATGGGAATTGCAAACCCTATGCCTATGCTTCCGCCACCGCCTGAGACGATTGCCGTATTTATGCCGATTACTTCGCCTTTTAAGTTCACCAGCGCGCCGCCAGAATTTCCTGGATTTATTGCGGCATCGGTCTGAATAAAATCTTCATAGTCAGTTATGCCCATCCTGGAACGCCCCTTTGCCGAAACAATTCCTGCTGTCACTGTGTGTTCCAGCTTAAATGGACTGCCAATGGCAAGAACCCATTCCCCGACTCGTATTTTATCAGAATCGCCCAGTTTCGCCGCAGGGAGATTATGCGCGTTCACTTTCAAAACGGCAATATCCGTTTTTTCATCCACGCCGACTATTTTTGCATCGTATTCTTCCTCCTTGATGTGCACCTGAATTTCATCCGCTCCATCGACGACATGAGCGTTGGTCAGAATGTATCCATCTTTCGACACAATCACGCCCGAACCGAGTCCTTCCTGTCTGTATTGGCGATGTTCATATCTCGGCCTTTGCGGACCGAAGAAAAAGTCGAAAAATGGGTCTCCTGAAAAAGGCGACCACCGGCGAATTGGAATGTCGTATATCCTGGCACTTGTAATCGTTACCACCGAAGGCATAACTTCTTCAGCCACATCGGCAAATATCTGCGATACTTCAGGCATCGCACGGGAATAATCCCTTGCGGATGTCTCTCTTGTAATTGAGAAATCCGCAGTGAGAATTAGCGTCAGGACGGCTCCCATAATCAACCCTGTCAAAATGGCAGGGACTATGCCAAATTTGCGCAACATTTTTAAACCTCCTGCTTTTTCTTTTTTCCTGATGATTTTAAATAATTTCTTCGTGTCTATCGGTTTTGTCAGCCAGAAGTCTGCTCCGCTTTTCCTGGCAAGTTTGCCTATTGTATCGATGGCTTCTCCTGTGATGAGGCCGAAGATTTTCTGGGGAAATTTGCTTTTTAATATCTTCAACAGTTTATCTCCTGCCATATCGGGGAGATTCAGGTCTATGATAGTTCCCACAAATGTGTCGTCCATCGCTTCTATGGCGTCTTCGCCGTTGTGGACGATGCCGACATCGCATCCTGCTCTAAAAAGCGTTTGAGCCAGCGCTTCTGCGGAACCGAAATCGTCTTCAACTATCAGCCATCTGTCCATTTTCAAACCTCCTCGAACCTGAGAATAGCAAAATATGTGCCAAAATTGTAGAGTTCATTCTCCGCACAGCATTAAAGGGTAGTGAAAACAGTTGAAGTTTCAGTTGCCTTAATCCATCATTGTTTTATATTTAGGCTTTGAAAATAATTGATATTTTCTAAATGCGACTTGGAATAGACATAGGGAGCAGATATACAAAGGTGGCATACCCCGATGGCGATGGTTTCGTCCTGAAGAAGTTCGATACTATGCGGTTTTATCGTGAATTTGGCAGAAATGTCGGCGGTGATTTTTTGATATACTGGGATAAATTGGGTATTTCGAAAAAAATTGACATAGTTGCCACGGGATATGGCAGGGAGCGCGCTAAACTGAATGGCGCGCTCGAAATCCCCGAGATTCAAGCTCATTCCTCTGGCGCAATGTATTTATCAGGTAAGGATACATTCACTCTGACTGACATAGGCGGGCAGGATGTCAAGGTCGTTCGTGTGGAAGATGGTGTCGTTGTGGATTTCTATACATCGGACAGGTGCGCCGCATCAACCGGGAGATTTCTGGAAAATATGGCGCAGGTTTTGAATATTTCGCTGGAAGAATTGTCCCGATATAAGGAAAATCCGGTGAAGATAAATTCCACCTGCGCTGTCTTTGCGGAAACGGAACTGCTCGATAAGATTTCGCGCGGGATTTCAATAGAGAGACTCGCTGCCGGAGTAAACTACGCCGCCGTTAGAAAATTTGCCGCTATGATGCGAAGGTTCCCGCTCGACGAGGTGATTATCACTGGTGGTGTTTCAAAGAACAAAGCGGTGGTCGAATTGCTGTCCGAAGTGCTTGGCATACCGCTCAATATATTGCCGAATGCTATGTTTGCTGGTGCAATAGGATGTGTAAGTTATAAGAAAAGGTGACGAAATGCCATATATACTTCTATTTGAAAACATCACGCAGTTATATAGGGCGGAGGCTGAATTAAAAAAGCGTGGAATTGTGTATCAGTTAATTCCAATGCCCGATTTACCCGATTATGAAGAAAATGCCTGCGGAGAAAATGTGATACTCGTAGATAATCCCGATGTTGAAAATCTTTTTAAGGAAGCGAAAATTTTTAAAGTTAACGAAGAGATTTTAAGTGAACCGTGATATTGAACCTGACATTTGAAATTTAAATTAAAAAAGTGTTTTTTCATATTTGTTTTGTGTATTTTATTGATTGTTCAACAAAGAAATTATTAAAGGGAGGATTTTATGGAAAAAGTTCTCGAAGAAACGGAAAACAGGATGAAGAAAACAGTTGATTCCATATCGCAGCAGCTTGCTCGTTTGAGGACGGGCAAGGCAACTCCTGCGCTGCTGGAAGGCATCAAAGTTGACTATTACGGTTCTATGATGCCTATAAATCAGATAGCGTCAATTTCGACGCCAGAACCGAGATTGCTCGTCGTGCACCCGTGGGACAAAAGTGCAGTGCCTGCTGTGGAAAAGGCTATTCTGTCGTCCGACCTCGGATTAAATCCAAATTCTGATGGAACAGTGATAAGGATACCGATACCGCCGCTTAACGAGGAACGCAGAAAGGAATTGGTTAAAGTTGCAAAGAACATAGCCGAGGATGGAAAAATCGGCTTGAGGAACATCCGCAGGGAAATAATAGATGACATAAAGGCAAAGCAGAAGAATGGCGAAATTCCCGAAGATGATTCATATCGCCTTCAGGACAAAATTCAGGAGATAACTGAAAAATTCACACATAAAATCGATGAACTGTTGAAGGCAAAAGAAGAGGAAATTATGACGGTCTGATAACAATCGAACTTTTTCGGTTGAGTTTTCAAAGAAATAAAGATTTTTCTGCCGTGAATTGAAAAAAATTCTGTTTTATCTGTTGAAAAAGATGCTATTTTGAAACCGCCGATTTTTTAAAAATAGGCGGTTTTTTTATGTCGGATAGTCCACGAAAACTCATAGTTAGAGGTGATTTGCGCAAGGCTCTGTTGTCGCTTGCCCTGCCGATGATGTTCGGAAATCTTGCGCAAAATCTGTTCAATTTGACCGATATGTATTTCGTCGGGAAATTGGGTTCGCTGGCAATTGCATCGGTCGGAATGGCTGGTGTTCTTATTATGGGAACGATGGTCCTCATCATCGGCCTTGCGACGGCGACGAGGGCGATGGTCTCGAGATACATCGGTGCTTCGGATTTCGAAAATGCGCACAGGGCGGTGGTCGGTTCGATTTTATTCGGCATATTTTTTTCAATTATAATTGCCGCTGGCGGTGCAACGCTTGGAAAATTCGTTCTTTCGCTTATAGGAGCAAAAGGCGAACTTTTACAAAAATCTTTCGGATACCTGTTGATAATGATGCTGGGCGGATTTTCGATGGTGTTTCTATTTATCGTAAATGCCACGCTTCAGGGAGCGGGAGATGCGAAGACCTCAATGAAAATCACTTTTACTGCCGTCATATTAAATATAATCCTGGACCCTCTTTTCATTTTCGGCATTGGTCCGTTTCCGCAATGGGGTGTCAATGGCGCCGCATTTGCGACAGTTCTCGCAAGATTTCTGGGTGCTTCAATTGGAATTTTGATTCTTGCCCGCGGCGTGAAGGCATTTAAACTGCACATTAAGAATTTCAGGACAGATATGTCCATTATGAAAAAGTTTTTCCACATCGGGATTCCTGGCGGTGGACAGGTGCTTGTGAATAATTTTATGGGTTTTATAATGATGCGTCTGGCGGCGGGTTTCGGCGTTGCCGTGACTGCGGCATACACAATAGGAATAAGATTGAATATGCTTGCGCTTCTTCCAGGGTTTGCCCTTGGTGGAGGCAGTGCCACAATAGTTGGTCAGAATCTCGGCGCAGGGAATAAAGATAGAGCGAAAAAAGGAGCGTTAACCGCAGTAAAATTTTATGAAATGTATATCATTCCGATAGGAATTATATATTATTTACTCGCCCCGAAAATTGTGTCCTTGTTCACAGGCGATGCAGAAACAATTATGCTGGCAACTGAATATCTGCGGACTATATCTCTTATATATCCGATATTTGCTGTGGGAACTGTGCTTATGCGTGCCGTAAATGGTGCGGGAAAGACAATTCCTTCTTTCATTGCGATGTTTTCCGCATTATATTTATTTCAGTTGCCTGTGGCATTATACCTCACGCGGCAAATCGGTCCACACGGTATATGGTGGGCTATCGCAACAGGTATGGCAGGACAGGGAATTCTCATTATACCATACTTTTTCTCGATGAAATGGGCTCAAACGGGGAAATTCAAATGAACAGGAAAAAGATTGAATATTTGCGTTTTCTGGCGGATATGGGAGAAATTTTTATCCCGATTCCAAATCTACAAAATGAGAAGCGGAATACATCTACTGAGTTGTCTGATATGGCGGAAAAACGGGCGTTTTCCGCTGCATCATTGAATAAAGAATCCGCTGAAAAACAGGATACTATATCCGCCGATAAAAAGAAAAAGTTGCTCGACGAGTTTTATCACCAGATACGGGATTGCACGAAGTGTGCGCTTTCAAAAACGCGGCATAAGTTCGTCTTTGGCGCTGGAAATGCGGATGCGGATATAATGTTCATCGGAGAAGCACCTGGCGGAGAAGAAGACCTGCAGGGAATTCCTTTTGTGGGCAGAGCGGGAAAACTTCTCGACAGGATTCTCGCTGCGGCAAGGTTGAAAAGGAGTGAAGTCTATATTGCAAATGTGTTGAAGTGCCGTCCCCCGAAGAACAGAGACCCATTGCCTTCGGAAGAGGAAATGTGTCTGCCATATCTTCACAGGCAAATTGAAATCATTCAGCCCAAAATTATCTGCTGTCTCGGAAGAGTGGCGGCACACGCTCTTTTGCGAACAAAGGCGAATATGTCGGAATTGAGAGGGCAGGTTCACAAATATCGCAACATACCGATGATTGTCACATACCACCCTGCGGCGCTGCTAAGGAGCGAAAGATTCAAAAAGCCAACCTGGGAAGATTTTTTGTTTTTGCTCGATGAGTTGAAGAAAATAAAGAGTCGGTAGGACGATGTTTTTTAAAAAAATCTGTTTGCGAGTATTGTAATGTGTTGAATGAAGGCGGGATTATTAAAAAATTATTTTGATATGCTCGGGCAAAAAATCCTTGCAAAATCAAATATTATAGTAATATTT
>JAGHAI010000072.1 GCA_021161555.1 bacterium | reverse complement strand
TCATTCATCAGAACATAGCGCGGGAGAACGGTTCCATAAGTATTCGCCTTCAGAAAGGCAAGAAAACTGCTTCAGTATCACTCGGGCTTTTTAACGACGATGAAACAATTGCACTCGCCGTTGAAAATGCAAAGGAAATCGTCGAACACAGCGCAGAAAATCCCGATTTATTGCCTATGCTTGGCGCGCAAAATTATGAGGAAACTGATGGCTTCTGCGATGAAACTGCGTCTATTTCCCCAACAGATAGAGCGAACACTGTCGAAAAAGTAGTTAGCAGATGCGAGGAAGAGAAATTTTCATCGGCGGGGATAGTTGAAAATTCTGCTTTCACAGTTGGCATTGCCAACACGAAGGGGCTTTTTGCCTTCTGGCAGGGAACCAATTTTGACTTTGACCTCACAGTTGAAGGGAAAGATGGCACTGGTTGGGCGGGTTCTAAATCCTGGTCGCACAAAAATGTGGATGTGGATAAGGACATTGCAGAAGCGATGGATATTGCGCGAAGAAATGAAAATCCGCGCGATATTGAACCTGGTGAATATACGGTTGTCCTGCCGCCCGCCGCTGCGTCTGAATTGTTTCTATTTCTTTCCATACACGGTTTTAACGCACGAGCACACCTTGAAAATCGCAGTTTCCTCACGGGAAAACTGGGGCAAAAAGTATTTTCCGACAAAATAACGATAGTGGACGACGCATATAATCCCGAAGAACCAGGTATGCCATTCGATTTTGAAGGTTTTCCAAAGAAAAGGGTTGAACTGGTGAAAAACGGTGTTCTCACAGGACTCGTGTATGATAGACTTTCCGCAGAAAAGATGAATGCGGAGCCGACGGGACACGGATTGAACCAGCCCAATCAGTGGGGCGCTTTCGCATTTAACCTTGCTATATCTCCCGGAGATGCATCGATGGATGATATGATTAAATCCGTCAAAAAAGGACTGTTCGTCACCCATTTCCATTATACCAATGTATCGGAATTGACAAAACTGACGCTGACCGGGATGACCCGTGATGGTTTGTTCGTGATTGAAAATGGCGAAATTGCCTATCCTGTTAAAAATCTTCGTTTCACGCAGAGTGTTGCAGAGGCATTGAACAATGTCGTTGCCGTGGGAAAGGAACGGAAACTGGTATCGGGATTTTTCTTCGGCGGCGTGAGAACCCCAGGACTTTTAATTGAAAAGTTTAATTTCTCCAGCGCGACGGAATTCGCTGGATGACGGCGAAATTACCATAGTATCGAGGAATGAAAGGATGTTTCCATTTTCGGCAATAGTCGGTCAGGAAGATGCTAAACTTGCCCTTATGCTTGTGGCTGTTTCGCCAGATATAGGCGGAGTGCTGCTTTCAGGTGTTAAAGGCACTGGTAAATCGACGCTTATAAGGGCGTTTCCGTCCATATTGCCCGATGTTGAGGTCGTGGCTGACTGCCCTTATAATTGCTCTCCGAGAAATCCCGAAGAGATGTGCCCGAACTGTCGTGCAAAATTTGAGGCAGGAGAGGAACTGCCGATTGCAAAAGTTCCTGCGAAAGTGGTAACAGTTCCGCTCGGCACGACAGAAGACAGGCTGCTGGGGACAATAGATGTGGAAACCCTTCTTAAAACTGGCGAAGTGAAGTTTGAAAAGGGGCTTCTTGCCAGCGCAAACAGACAGGTTTTATACATCGATGAGGTAAACCTGCTGCCCGATAACATCACAGACGATATTCTCGATTCTGCCGCCAGCGGTGTCAATACTGTTGAGAGGGAAGGAATTTCCATAACTCATCCTGCAAAATTCTCTCTCATCGGAACGATGAATCCCGAGGAAGGGCAACTTCGCCCGCAGATACTCGATAGATTCGCGCTTTCTGTAAAAATTGATACTATTAAATCACCCAAAATGCGCCTTGAGATAGTGAATAGAGCGCTGGCATATTCTTCTGCGACTGAAAAATTTGAAAGGACATTTGGCAGGGCGGACGAAAAACTGAAGGAGCGCATTTCGTTGTCCCGAAACAGATTGCCCGATGTAAAAATTCCCGGGTGGGCGATTGATTCTGTTGCAACGGCGATGGCGGTTCTCGGCGTTGATGGACAGCGCCCCGATATAGTGACTATCAAAAGCGCCATTGCCTATGCAGCCCTTGAAGGAGATGACAGAGTTGAGAAAAAGCATATTGAAAAGGTTGCTCCGCTTGCGGTGTGCCACAGGACGAGAAATGGCGGTTTCGACCCGCCGCCCACAAAGGATGAAGTGCTGAAAACTCTTTCAAATGCAATTGATAAGGCAAAGAAAGAGGGCACTGCTACCG
The DNA here is from genome assembly GCA_021161555.1 of bacterium. Lineage (GTDB taxonomy): Bacteria > UBP14 > UBA6098 > B30-G16 > B30-G16 > JAGHAI01. Next base: position 1,642 of record JAGHAI010000072.1, on the reverse strand, counting down.
ATATGATGATGAGAGAACTCGCCGAATTTTTAATTGAAAAGGCAATGCAAGCTATTGAAAAAACTGCAGAGGACATAAAAAAAAACCGCTGACGAATTCTAAATTCATCCGCGGAATAGTTGACCTGCCGGGAAAGTCTAAAAAGTTTCCTCACCATCTGGGCGTTGTTTTCAAGCGAAAACTGATGAAATTTATTCTGAAATTTGCTGTTCCTGGCACGAGACCGTCAACTTTCAAATCCGGCAAAAATTTTGTCATCTCACAATCGCGAGGACGATGCAGCAAAGTCGTTCCCGTTTCTGAATTGTCTCTAATTGAACCGATTCCAACTGTGAGGGCAGCAATACTTGGCGGTTCAAGATTGCCGCTAATTCCTGTGGCGAGAAAATTCTGGCGAAAATGTATTAGAATGGCGAGACCAAAGGTAACGGCAATGCTTGTGATTGATTCGAGCAAGTCTTCGCGGGAATATCTTTCAAAGTTGAGTGAAATATTGAAAACTCTCTTTGAAAAATACACCGACTCCGCTTCTAAAATCGGGATGGTTGTCATCGAGGACGGCAGGGCGAAACTTGTGTTTTCCCCCACGAGAAACCGACTGCGCGTTTTTGGCAGAATGAAGGAATTGTCATCAGGCGGTTATACTCCACTTGCAGATGCGCTGAAAATTGCGAGAGGCGAACTGGCGAGGCTTAAAATAAATGACAGTTCGGTAAAACCATTTATTATTCTCGTCAGCGATTGCTATCCCGAGCCTTTGCCTGCCGATATCAGAGATGTTTATGAATCCGATTTGTATAAGAAGGTTCGTATGGAGGCGCGCCTGCTCCGCCAGAAGAATATTCCCGTAGCACTGATTGACCCGTCAAGTCCCCATCCTGATATTGCGGAAAAACTGCCAGGAAGAAGACTGGCGAGATTTATTTCAAATGTGTCCCGAGGAGTTTATATCGAGATGCCAGCGATATCTATGTATTGGGGAAAGAACATTACTCCTAAATTTATATCAGAGGATATAAAAAAATCAAAGGCATATCATATAGCGGCAATGCTCGGAAAAATAAGCGATATGGGGAATAGGCATTTATATTAGATTTAGGCACTTCATATCAGATGGAAAGTATATCAATCCGTCAGCCACAGAGAATCGCGGACACACATTTTATTTGCGGTAAAACAGCCTTCCACGAAATATTTTCCGAGCGGCAGCCAGTTTGCCCTGTTGTCTTTCCCGAGCCAGAATGCTTTGAGCGGAATGGAATCCTCTGGCGCAATATTGAGTGGTGTAATCATCTGGGCGAACATCATACCGAAGTCCGAGCGCCAGACGGGGCGATTGTGGTTATTATACACAGTGAAGACCACAGGCAATGGTGATGGAAGCAGGAATTTTATTGTATCATCGGAATGGTTGACAATGGAAAGCGTGAACCATATCGTATCGCCGGGAACAATGGATTTTTTCGACAGATAGAGTGAAATTGAAAAGTCATCATCGCTGGCATTGTTCGGGCTTTCGTCCTTTCCCGACGCAGACGGAACGGAGCAGGAAATGAGTAAAATCAGAACTCCTGTTAGAAAATGTGCTTTTCCCATAATAATTCCGTTGTCCATTTTACCTAAAATCGTAAATTAAATATAC
>JAGHAI010000054.1 GCA_021161555.1 bacterium | reverse complement strand
TGACAATTTTGTCAAATAATATCGTAATTATAGAATTTTACAACCGAACAAATTTTTTAACGACGAATTAAGTCGTTTGCGTTTTTATACATCTTCCGCAAAAGTGAATACTATAAGCACTTTATGCATCCTAACGAAATACCTGACGAAGTAAAAGAAAAAGCGGAATCAGCATATCAATTGTTGTGAAAATCCAATCGCACAAAATCTTTCTTAGATCAATTTATTTCTTGTGATTCGCGAGAAATGACATTTCTTTTTATAATAAAATCTATCAAATTGAGGGATAAATGGTATTGAGCAATTACAATTCAGGCTGGCGGGAGGAACTGGAAAGATATATCGGGATGAAACTTGAATATGTTCCCCTTGACATTGCCTGGAAATGCGCAAGGTATGGTGGGCTGAGGGAACATTATCCAAATTTTTTTGCAAAAAGCGGCTTTTTTGCGTTTTTTCTCTATGACATCGATAAATTCTGGGTTCACGACCTCTTCAGGCTTTTTCTTGTGGATAATGCGCTCAACGCATCAAATGTGCAGAGGATGACATTTGACCCGAAAAATGCAGATGAAGGCATCGCGTTTCTCGAGGATATGGTCAATCGCGGCAATCTCGTGTGGGTATCGTGGATGGAACCGCTTCTCGTCTTCGGCGTTGAAGATTCCGATAGAGGAGTTCTTGTGCATTGGTATAATCCGGTATTTGCTCCCGAAGGGACGACCTGGGGAAGAGACGAACTGGAACGATGGTGGAATTGGGCAGACTTTGACGGCGCGCACCTGATGATTGCTCCAACAGGAATCAGTCCAGGCACAAATTCGGAGGAATTTATCATTGTGGAACTTGTCAAACTCGCGGTGCAGAATAAAAAAATCGAATACTACGAATTCGGGGATACAAAGATACCGTTCGGGATAAATGCATATTCTGCCTATGCCAGCGACCTCCGCAATCCCGATGTAGATTTTCTCCAAAAAAGCGACGACGGCAAACTCGAACGAACATCGTGGTTCGACTTTGCGATATATAGCCAGTGGACACAGACATTTGCGGCGCATTCATATTTTTCTCGCATATCATCAATATTTCCAGAGGATGAACGCGAGACATTAAAAAGGGCGTCTGAACATTATGGAAAGTGTTATGCTCATTGGCTTGAATGGGAAAAAATAATCGGCAGACATCCGGATAGAGAGACCTTTTATGCGAGAATTAAGGATATGAAAAAGCGCAGTTCCGCTGCAGATGTCGTTATAAAGGCAAGAGATGAACTCGAAAAAGCACTTGGCGCTCTTGAAGAATTTTTAGCGAAAAAGGATATGTCAACCGATGAAAAAGTGTCTTAAACCTGGTTAGCTATTTCTTATCTTCACTTATATTTCAAATTAGTATCCGATTTACAGCGGTTGATTGTAAATTTTTATGTATTTTGCAAAATGCGACCATTTTTTAGTGTTATTATACAATAACACGCTTATAAACTGTTGAACTTCATATAAAACAGATAAGTTATTTTCTGGCACGATATTTGCTACTATTTGAATTGAACACAAAACCCTATTCAGGAGGTAAAAAATGCGCAGGAGAAAAGGCTTCACCCTAATCGAGCTGATGATTGTGGTCGTAATCATCGGCATTCTGGCAGCGCTGGCAATTCCTCGATTCCTTGCTGCGTCGAAGAAGTCCAAAGTAAGTGAGTCGAGAGTTGTGCTGAAGCAAATCTGGGAAGCTGCAGGAACATATTATGAGGAAGAAGGATACTATCCTCCCACCTGGACCTTCAACAATGCTTCCACAAAGAATACAAACTGGAACACTCTTACGGGTCTAATCGTCAACCGTCCAAGTGGTTATCCTCGATTCACCTATATGATAACTGCCAGCGGAACAAACTTCGAAGCAAAAGCAGACCCAAGTCAGTCTTACGATGCGAGTGTTCGCGATGTATCGGTGGTCACAATCAACATCGAAGGCGTTATCACAGGTGGAACATTCTAAACGCTATCTGCCGGAATTTAGACTCAAAGGCGGTCTCATTATCGGGGACCGCCTTTATTATGTAAAAATCTAAATTAACACTTATGAACTCTTCATCCCTCGAAAGGAAATTCTGATGAAATCCGATATCCGCATCTGGATTATCCTCGCCGCAATCTTATCGATATCGTTTGTAATGTATCTGCCATCTCTGTCGAACCAATTTCTGTGGGACGACCACACCATTATTGAGGACAATCCTGCTATGCGAATGCCAAATCCCTTTCTTCTTTTCGGAGAAACATATTGGCCCCCGACAGTGACGAACCTTCCTCCGCCATATTATCGTCCGATGACGATGTTGTGGTTCTGGCTCGAATTCAATATCTTCGGTAAGTCCGCTTTTGGATTCAGAATTTTCAATATTTTTCTTTTCCTTTTGACCGCAGTTTTAGTCTTTTATTTCGCCAGAAAAATCTTTCAGTCCGCAGAAATTTCTCTGTTCGCCGCCGCTGTTTTCGCATTAAATCCAATTCACATAGAAAGCGTGGCGTTCGTCTCGGGAATGACAGATGTTTCGGCGGCGTTCTTCATAATGCTCGCAATCATCGCTTTCTCGTCGGAAAAGTGGTGGATAAAATACATAGCTGCACCAGCTATATTCCTGCTGTCGCTGTTTTCCAAAGAATCTGCCGTCGCAGGAATTCTAATCTTCCCCGCCTATGAACTCTTCATCAGAAGAAAAAGTTTTTTTAAATCAGCACTATCAACACTGCCGTTTTTCGTTCCTATGACGATTTATTTTATGCTGCGATACTGGATTCTCGGAGTTTTTGGCGGATACAAACTCGCATCGCTGAATCTTTTTCAGAAATTAGCGCCGACATTTTACATCCTCGTCAGGTACATTCAAAACATAATCTTTCCGTTTGACCTTGCGCCTCTTCATCCACAATGGTTCTTCAACCATTCAGTCACATATTACCTGCTGTGGTTTTTCCCATTTTTGATACTCGTCGGATTGCTCATCTACCTATCACGCAACAGATATTTAAGATTCAGTCTTTTCTGGAGCGCCCTTTTCATCATTCCTGCGTTGAGGATTGGTGCATCGCATCAGGGAGCGCTGTGGGCGGAAAGATTTACATATATATCTTCTATTGGCGCGAGTCTTTTCATCGCGTTTTACATCGAAAAAATTTTCCACATCGGGTTTGCAAAATACAGGGACATCGGGAAAATATTGGTCTTCACATATTTCGTTCTGCTCTTCGCATTCGGTTTTGAATACAGTTTCTGGTGGCGCAACGACTGGATGGGATTCAGGCGAATTGTTCACGATGCGCCAGAAAAACCTGTGGGATATTCGGGGCTTGCAGAACAATTTTTAAATATTGGTGAGATTGACAGCGCATTCTATTACATAAATATGGCGCTGGAGCAGGACAGCACCTATCCCCTCGCGCTGACCACCGCCGCTGACATCTGTATAAAGGCAAAGAAATACGAAAAGAGCCTTGAATACTGCAAAAAACTGATGAAACTTCATCCGTCGCATACTGCAGGATATATCTATGCGGCGATATCGTCAATTATGCTGGGGGATACTGTGTCCGCACTGGAATTTGCGAAAAAATCAACGGAAATCGCCCCGCTAAATCCTGCGGCAAATAAAATATATGCAGAAATACTTCTCGCTGATGGCGATACGACAGATGCGCTGCTTTACTTAGAACAGGCGCACAATCTGCTGCCCGACGACGAAAAAATTGCAAACAAATATTTTCACATCATTTCAAAATCCATTAAATAGCGATGAAACGACACAGTGAAAAATACCGTTATCTATATCTAATCGGCATTATCGCGGCAACAATTATCATATACACTCTTTCCCTCTCGAACTCATTTGTGTGGGATGATAACAGCCTCATCAGGGATAACGCCGTTCTCCGCGCGCCTTCGCCTCTATTTCTATTTAAACAACCATTCTGGACGCCATCGATGTCGCAGGATAATCCATACTACAGACCAATCAGTTTAATGTGGTTCTGGATTGGCTATAAAATCTGGAAAATCTCGCCGTTGTGGTATAGAATTGAAAACCTCGCCGTATATATTTTATTTATCGTCCTGTTATATCTATTCCTGCGGAATAAAGTTAATGATTTTGCGGCTTTAACGGGGACGGCAATCTTTGCCTTTCATCCCGTTCACATTGAAAATGTTGCGTTCGTGTCGGGAATTACGGATTTGTCCGCCGGATTGTTTCTAATTGCGGGATTTCTGGCGCACTTTTCCGACAAAAAATTTTTTCGATATGCTCTATCCCCGATTTTTTATCTACTTGCAATGCTTTCAAAGGAAATCGCCGTCGTCGGCATCGCGGCAATTATTATACACGACTGGATTTTTAAAAAAAATAGATTGAAAAAATTTCTTATCGATTGGGCGCTGTGGTCGGCGATGATTCCTGTATACCTATTTATGAGGAACAGCGCACTGGGCTATATCTTAAAATCAAGTGGCAAACAGGCACCGATATTCTTAAAATTGTTGTTCGCACCATATCTGCTCATCCGATACATACAAAATTCAATCCTGCCGTTAGACATCAAGCCATATCATCCCGAAAAACTTGCTCAGATGAGCACAATCATCGGAATAATTTCATCTGCGGCGATAATTTTTCTCGTTTTCATTTCAATAAAGATTTTGAAAAAAGAAAAAATTGTTATATTTGGACTTTTATGGTTTTTGTTGTTTTTGTTCCCTGTTCTCGGCATTGTGGATATTTCTTCGGCGCTCTGGGCGGAAAGATTTTTGTTCATACCCAGCGTGGGGTTTGTCATCGTCGCCGGGTTGCTTTTTGAAAAGTTTTCCTCCATAAAAGACAGGCGCATAGGAAAATTACCTGCAATATTGCTTTCGGGCTATTTGCTCTTTCTGGCGCTCATTTCGTTCACATATTCGATATACTGGCGCAACGATTGGATTTTATCGCGGCAAATGGTGGATACCGCACCAGACATCCCAATAGGATATGCAGGGCTGGCTTATCAATTCATTTCCATTGGCGAAGTTGACAGCGCATTTTACTATTCCAAAAAGGCGCTCGAACTCGACAGCACATATTTCACGGCGCTGAACATCTTTGCGGGAACATATCTCGAACGAGGCGAAATAGACAGCGCGATTTTTTACTTAAAGAAGGTAATTTCGCACTATCCGGACTATGTATATGGATATTCAAATATGGGCAAATGTCTTGTGGAAAAGGGCGATACGGTTCTTGGGGTTAAATATTTTGAAAAGGCGGTTTCCATAGCGCCGCGAGATGCACAGGCGAATCTGAACTGCGGGCTCGGTTTGATTATGCTCGGGGACACATTGAACGGAATTGAACTTTTGCGCCGCGCCTGTATATATTATCCCGAGGGAATTGATGCTCCTGTAGCGTTAGCAGACTTATACATCTCTATGGGGGATACCATAAAAGCCCGAAGAGTCATAGAAAAATATCCGCAGATAAAGATATTCTATTCAACTGCCGACACCGTATTCAGAGGGGGGAAAAATTGACCGGGCATTCGGCTATAATAGGATTTTTTATGTTTTTGCTCGGTGCAATAACCGGCAGTTTTACAAATGTCTTAATATGGCGTTTACCGAGGCGAGAATCGATTGTATTTCCAGGTTCTCACTGCCCCGTGTGCGGAAAGCCGATAAAATTTTACGATAACATACCGATATTAAGTTATATAATTCTCGGCGGTAAATGCAGGAACTGCGGAACAAAAATTTCCCCGCGATACATTTTCGTAGAAGCATTTATGGGACTCGCATTTCTCGCCACATATCTGGGATACGATGTGCTTTCCTATATCGAAGCGATAAGAATGCTACTTGTTCTTCCGATTTTCGTCGCCATCACTTTCATAGATTGGGAACACTGGGTAATTCCCGATGAGTTGACAATTGCCGTTGCCGCTGTGGGAATTGGAACTGCTCCCCTGATGGGCGGATGGAGCAACATTGTAAATTCGCTAATTGGCTGCGCATTGGGATTGCTGACATTTTTTCTCGTGTCCATATTGGGCAAAAAGGCATTTCGCAAGGATGCCCTTGGCGAAGGCGACATCTATTTGATAGCTGCTGTGGGACTTCTTGTCGGCTGGACTGGTGTCCTTCTGACGATTTTTATCTCCGCCCTGCTCGGAACAATTGGTGGATTGGCTATTATGCTCTTTCGAAAATCGAAAAAAAAGATGGACAACATTTCAACAATTCCATTTGGACCATTCATCGTCGTGGCTACGATAATTGTTATGGCAGAAGGCGATAAAATAATATCGGCGTATCTATCGTTATTCAAATAATTTTTATCGGTGTTCACATCGCAAAACCCTTGTCGATAGTGCGGATTTTTTTATTTTAGATAACTTTATACAAAAATTTTACCATTCAGACACCAAAAGGATGGTTTATTTTGGCGAAAAATGTTGATAAGGAAATAGAAACTCTGGAAAGCCAATTGAAAACCGCTTCGGGAAAAGACAGAGTGGAAATTCTCATTAAACTGTCCAACGAATATATAACAAAATCCTATCCAAAGGCTATAGAATATGGTTTTCAGGCGCTTTTTGATGCAAGGGAAATTGGCGATAGGACTTTTGAAATAAGAGCGTTGCAGAGCATAGGAAACGGATATTTTCAGTCAAGCAACTATCTCAAAGCCGAAGAATTCTATGAAAAATCATTTGAAATAGCATCCGAAATAGGCGATGACGAGAGAGGCTCACGGTCGTTGAACAACATAGCACTGGTATATTGGAAATTATGCAGATATGACGAAGCAACAGACTATTTGATGAAATCGCTCGCAATCAGAGAAAAACTTGGCAACAGGGAAGACATAGCGCAGAGCTATGAAAATCTCGGCATCATACAGGCCAGCCTTGCAAAATATGAAAAATCCCTCGAATATTTTCACCAGGCTCTCGATATGTATGAAAAAATTGGAAAGGATGAGAACCTTGCAGGAATTTTAAATAATATTGGTATGGTGCTTACAGAGTTAAACAGATACGATGAGGCTTTGAAATATCTTTCCCGCTCGCTGGATATAAAGAAAAAACTGGGTTATAAATCTTCTATGGCAAGCACACTGGGGAATATGGGAGTGCTTCACAGTAAGCTTGGTGATTTCGATACCGCAAGGAAACTGCTGGAAGAAGCAAAACAAATTTACGGCGATGCTGGGAACCAATATGGTGTGTGCGAATCCGACATTGAGCTCGCGAATCTATATTTGAAAAGCGGCGACACAGAAAACGCGATTGAACTGCTCAATAAGTGCACAAAATCTTCGAATAAGCTTGGTGCAAAAGACCTTGAAGAAAAGAGCCTTACCCTTCTGGCTGATATCTATGCCAGCCTTGAAAATTATAAAAAAGCGCTGGAACTTTTTAAAAAAGCTGCGAAAGTTAGAGAAGAAGTTAACAAAGAAAAGGTTGAAAAGGCAATAGCCGAGCTTGAAGTAAAATATGAAACTGAAAAGAAGGAAAGGGAAGCGGAGCTATACAGGCTAAAATATGTTGAACTCAAGCGCGCAAACGATGACCTCATAGCCACGGAGAAAAAATTGAGGGAGTATCAGGACAATCTGGAAAAGCTTGTATCAGAACGCACCGAAGCACTTCGCAGGGCGAATGAATCCCTTGAAATGAGCTACAAAAAACTTCGTGAAACTCTGGATGGAATAATTCTTACGATGACAAAGCTGGTTGAATTTCGCGACCCTTATACCGCCGGGCATCAGGAAAGAGTGGCAAAACTTGCCGTGGCAATTGCAGAAAAAATGCAGCTCGACGACGATACAATAGATGCCATAAGAATGGCGGCGATGGTGCACGACATAGGGAAAATATATGTCCCCGCAGAAATTCTCACAAAACCAGGCAAACTTTCGTCTGTGGAATTTATGCTGATTAAAAACCATTCCGAAGCGGGATACGAAATTTTGAAATCAATCGAATTCCCGTGGGATATAGCAAAAATAGTTCGCCAGCACCACGAAAGACTTGACGGCTCGGGGTATCCCGATGGAATTTCGGGCGACGAAATTGTGCTCGAAGCGAGAATAATTGCCGTTGCCGATGTCGTGGAAGCCATCTCGTCGCACAGACCATACAGACCCGCTCTGGGAATTGAAGTCGCCATAGAAGAAATTACTAAAAATGCGGGCAAAATATACGACAACGATGTGGTCAAAGCCTGCGTAAAAATCTTTGAAGACGGCAGTTTCGAATGGTGAAAATTGCATCTCGTTCCCACCGATGCAACGACTTCAGCGCCGACTCTATGTTCTGGAAAAAACTTTATCTATCGACAGTTTTTTATATTTTTAATAAAATGGATATCTCTTCGGCGGTCAGGTTGAGAACTTAAATTTTTTACCCGTTTGGTAATAGATGTCATACAAGGAGGATTCTATGCTGCCGTACGAAATAATCAGAAACAAACGCGATGGGAATACGCTTTCCGAAAAGGATATACGCGAATTTATTGAAGGATATGTGGCAGGAGAAATTCCCGACTACCAGATGTCCGCCTTTCTGATGGCGGTCTATTTTCGCGGTATGGATGAACGGGAAACTCTGGCGCTCACAAAATCATACATCGAAAGCGGAGAACAATTTAATTTCAGAGAAATCGGCATTCCCACATCTGACAAGCATTCCACAGGGGGCGTTGGAGACAAGGTCAGTCTCGTTCTTGCGCCGATGGTTGCCGCGTGTGGCGTGGCAGTGCCGATGATTTCGGGGCGAGGATTGGGACACACTGGCGGCACTCTCGATAAACTCGAATCAATCCCGAATTTCAACATAAATTTATCCACCGAAGATTGCATAAGAAACTTGAAAAAGGTCGGGTTTTTCATCGCTGCGCAGACGAAAAATCTCGTTCCTGCCGACAAGAAAATTTACGCTCTACGAGATGTCACCGCCACTGTGGAATCCATTCCGCTCATCGTGGCGAGCATTATGTCGAAGAAACTTGCCGAAGGTTCGGGTTCGCTCGTTCTCGATGTGAAGTTCGGAAACGGCGCATTTATGAAAGATTTGCGCAGTGCGAAAGTTCTCGCGAGGGCGATGGTCGATGTGGGCAATCTTTTCGGCGTGCCAACAGCGGCGCTTTTGACCGATATGAACCAGCCTCTCGGACAATATGTCGGCAATGCGCTTGAAGTCAGAGAAAGCATATTATACCTTCGCGGAGATGTCGTGCCGGACGACCTGCACAAAATTACGCTTGCGCTCGGTTCTATAATGCTCGTTCTGTCCAAAGCGGCAAAAAATTTGAAAGAAGGCGCAAAAATGCTCGACGAAGCGCTGAAAAACGGTGCGGCACTGAAAAAGTTCGAAGAATTTATAGCGGCGCAGGGCGGAAATCCCGATGTGGTGGAAAATCTGGATTTGTTGCCCACCGCACCCGTAAAAGCGGAAATCTGCGCCGACAAAAATGGATGGGTGGAAAAATTTAATACATTTGGCATCGGTATGCTGGGCGTGGAAATTGGCGCGGGAAGAAGTAAGGTTGACGATAAAATCGACCACAGCGTGGGGTTCAGGTTTTTGAAAAAGCGCGGCGATAAAGTTCACAAAGGCGAAGTAATTGCGGAAATCTTTGCTAAAAATGAAGATGATGCGGAACTTTCATCTGCGAAATTGAAAGAGATGATAAAAATTTCGGAAAAACCCGTGAGACGAAGCAAACTCTTGCACAAAGTCATCTTTCGAGATGTTCGCGATTTTTCCTTTGACAGTGAAACTCTCTAATAAAAAAATGTCGCAGCCTGTGGAACATAAGCCAGTTCCCTTTTTCGTGGGATTGATAATTTCGGACAATTTGTCGGAAGATAAGGTGCAAAAGGCACTGAAAGATGCCATTGGGGAAATCGATTTTACATCCGAAAAAATTGATTTTTCGGAATTCACGGATTATTACGAGTCTGAAATGGGGAAAAATCTGTTCCGACGCTGGATTGCATTCAAAGATATGCAAAAGCCGGAGGAAATTGTGGATATGAAATGGCGCTGCGCAGAAATCGAAAAAAATTTCGCGAGGGATGGGAACAGGCTGGTGAACATCGACCCAGGTTATCTTACGGAGGCGAAAATCATACTCGCTTCGTTCAAAAATTTTTCGCACAGGATATATCTTTCGCGCTGTGTGTTTGCGGATATGCAACTTATGTTCGTCGGCGGGAAATATGTTCCGATGCGGTGGACATTTTCCGATTATAAATCCGATGTGGCACAGAAATTTTTTATCAAACTACGCGGGAAATATCGCAAATGGTTAAAATCTAAAGGATAGCGAAATTTTTGCGCCCCTTTTCAGCGGAATGATTTGAGCGGTAATTGGCGCTTCGATGTGTTCGTCAAAATGATAGAGGTGCGCTGAAACATAAGCATCGACGATGTCGAGGAATTTTGTGCCGGCAAAAAGCCATAGATATGTGTTTCGTTCGTTTGTAAAATTTTCAAAGTCGTTTTCGGCATTATAATATTCATCTGTTCCTGGAGTGAGCGAATTTCGTTCGTTCCACATATCGTCGGCTTTTGTCCAGTATTCAGCGGCGCGCCATAGAAAAAATCCTTCCGCTGCGATGAAAAATGGAGCGTGCCAGTATGCACGAGAATAAATCTGTCCTGCGCCGGGAAAAGCAGCGGATAAAAACGCCGATGTCGTTGGGTTCGGAGACCATTCCGAAATTTTATGCGAACTCGTCTGCGCATTGCTCCGTTGAGCCGACTGAACCGAAGGCTGTCCCAAAAGCGCAGATGTATAAAAAACAGGTAATATGAATAAAATATAGCGATGCATATCAATGGAAAAATAGCGTCATTGTTCATCCTGTCAACGATATTTGCAACGGCATTCGCGCAGAGAATCGATGTTTACTTTTCAAAAAGCGTCGATACTGTTCTGTGCAGAGAACTCGGCGTGGAAAATCTTCCCGATGGCTGGAATGTGCGGCTGGATAGTCTGCTGGCAGCATACATCGACAGCGCACAATATTCTGTGGATATGTGTGTGTATAGATGGAGCGATGCAATGCCCTTTATAATACCTGCTATTCGTTCTGCTCTGGAAAGAGGAATAAAACTAAGGGTAATAGTCGATAATAGGAACACAAGCTATCACATAGTGGATTCCTTATCTGAGTTAGGAGTTTCTTATATTTCGGGTTCCTATCCAATGACGAGCAACAAAATGCACATTAAATTTTTCGTTATAGATGGAAGAGACACAGACACCACCAACGATGTTGCCATAATTTCAAGCAGCAACATAACAATCGACAATATATTAAATGACGCAAATAACACTGTTGTCGCATATTGGTCTGCTCTCACTCAGGCACTGACGACACAATTTGAAATATACTGGGGTTCATCGGGAGACGAACCAGACATAGACGAATCGGACTTCGGAGACGATTTTCCCGACATCATTCCGCACATAATTACAGGAGACAGCATAACCTGTGAACTTTATTTCTCACCACAAAGACCACAATATGAAGATTCGATTTTAAATCGTATTTCAAACTGCGATTATGAAGTTTTTTTTTGTATTAATAGGTTTACGAGAAAATATGAATATGTGGATGACACACTACAGGCAATTTTCTATCGAGGCACAAATGTGAAAGGCGTTTTCGGATATCGAGATAATGTATATTACGATATGCTTGGAGCAAATACCGACGAAGATTCAATATATAATTGGAATCCGACTCTTGAGGGATATATCTTTCCGGATGCAATTTCTTCTGGTGTTATCCACAGTAAATATTTAATCGGCGATATTCATCACCAATTATCTGACCCATTTGTCCTCACCGGCTCGATGAACTGGTCAGCCAGTGGATTTGACAACAACAACGAATGCGTTTTTATAATTCACAGCTACGAAATTGCGCAAAAGTTTTTCTGCGAATTTGCCACAAGATATATCGAAGCTGGCGGCTCACTTGCAGAAATATCGGAAATCGCACACAGAAGAGGAAAACCGATAACAATTTTCCCAAATCCCACTCAAAAATTTATCTACACGGACAGAAATTTGCCGATAAAAATTTTCGACATCCGCGGCAGATTTTTAGGACAGTTTTTCCCGCCCATCGACATATCAAACTTCCCGGCTGGAAGATACATAATACAACCCGACAGCTCACAGAAGACACAGAGCATCATATTGATTAAATGAGGCAGGCTGAACCAGAACTAAATTTTAATAGACGCTCGTTTTTGAAAAATTTAATAGCGAAGCAGACCGTTTTCTACAAAATGATTTTCTCTATCATATCGAATTTCTTCAATTGCGGCATAATGCAGACACCGTTTGCAATTTCCTTTGCTGTGGCGAGCATTTCCTTTGCTATGGCTATTCCTTCGTCTCTGGCATTCTTTCCCCTGCCCGCCTTCGTCATTCTCTCCCTTATCTTCTCCGGAATTGTTATCCCCGGGATTTCGTTGTGCAAGAACTCGGCGTGCCTCGACGAAACCAGTGGCAAAATGCTTGCAATTATCGGTATATTTTTGCCATTGAGGTGCGCGGCAAGTTTTTCGAGCTTTTTCGGCTGGAAAATCGGCTGTGTCTGGACAAAATGTGCACCTGCTTCAATTTTTCGATTAAGGCGCTCCAGCTCTTGCTCAAAGGAAGGTGCGTTTTGATTGAATGCCACACCTATAAAGAAAGATGTGGGCGCTTCGAGGGGATTTTTTAAAAAATCTCTGCCCTCGTTGAAAAGGGATATAAGTTTCACAAGCCCATAAGTCGAAATGTCAAAAACGCCAGTTGCAAAGGGATAATCACCGACGGCAGGCGGGTCGCCGCGAAGAGCGAGTATATTATCAATCCCAAGCGCATAAGCTGACAGCAAATCGGACTGCATTCCGATAAGATTTCTATCGCGCGCTGTGAAGTGCAGAATTATGTCAAGACCGGTTCTTATCCTTATGGCAGCTGCCAGCCCGAGAGCGGACATCTTTAGTCGTGCCATCGGCAGGTCGGCAATGTTGACACCATCTCCGCCGAGTTCCTTAAAAAATCTTGCAACCTTCACAAGTTCGCCGATTTCGCTGCCTCGAGGCGGGTCAAGTTCCATCGTGAGAACGAAACCAGAAGCAAGTTTTTTCTCCAAAGATGTCTTTGGGCGAGGAATTTTCCTCACCGCGGCGGATTTTTCAAATTCCACTTTCGGAACGAACTTCCTTGCGCGAGGACGCATCCCGGAAATAGAATCCGATATCGCCTTTATATGCTCGGGGGTTGTTCCACAGCATCCTCCAACAATGCTCAACCCCGACGACACACACCTTCGCGCAAAACTTGCAAAGTATTCAGGCGTCGCAGGATAGACAAACTCACCATCGACAAATGTCGGCTGACCAGCATTGGGCATCGCAGATATATAGCCCGTAAAAGCTTTTGCAAGATGTTTTGCAGCATCGAGGATTTCCCGCGGTCCTCTGCCACAATTGGCACCTACTATATGAACTCCGCTCTCATTAAGCGAAGTTGCTATCTCCTCGGGGGCGCATCCAGACAGAGTTTTGCCATCCACAAATGTGAAAGATGCCCAGATGGGGATTTGCGGTGCCAGCTTTCGAGCGACATTCACTCCCACAAGAAGCTCATTCAGATTGGAATATGTCTCGAAAAGCAAAATGTCCACTCCGCCTTCCACGAGAGTTTCAATTTGCTCGGAGAAAATTTCTTCAAGTTCCTCCTTTGAAAGAACCTCGGCGCTCTCAAAGGGTCGCGTTATTGGACCTATATCGCCAGCGATGAAAGAATTTTTTGAACTACTTTTTACTGCCTTCTTTGCAATGCGCACCGCAGAAGCGTTTATGTCAACTGTCTTCGCACCGAGGTCGTAATACTTTTCGAGGATATAGCGATTTGCTCCGAATGTATTTGTCGTTATTATTTCTGCGCCTGCTGAAAGGTATTCTCTATGCACTCGCTGGACAATTTCGGGATGCGAAACCGAAAGTTCATCGTAGCAATGCCCCTTGGGAACATCGAGCGAATACAGATATGTTCCCATCGCTCCATCTGCAACGACAACGCGCTCTTTCAATATATCCAGAAGCATAGTGGAAAATTATCATATATCGAAAAGGATGCAAGAATTTCTTGCACAGAATATTTTTTCCATTTATTTGGTATAAGAATTATGATTTACACAATCACATTAAATCCTGCGCTCGATAGGACGATTTATGTTGAGCATCTTCTTGAACGCGAGAGCATCAAAGTTCTGCGCGAGGAGCGGTATGCCGGTGGAAAAGGCATCGATGTTTCCCGTGTTATAGCGCAACTTGGTGGCGAAAGCATTGCCATCGCCTTTTTGGGCGGATATGCGGGAAAGGAGATGGAAGGGCGATTGCTCAACGAAGGCGTGGCGGGGCATTTCATCTGGACAAAGGGCGAAACACGCATAAATGTGATTGCTCACTGCATACAGACCGGACGGGAAATAAGATTTAACTTTCCCGGTCCAACAATTCAGCCGCAGGAACTATCCGAATTAGTCAACATCTGTCGCAATCTTTCTCCAAGGCCGACATTTGCAGTCATTTCCGGTAGCGTTCCACAGGGAGTGAACCCGGTGATATATGAAAATTTAATTTTGACATTTGAATCGCAAGGAGCGCGAGTTATTCTCGACACATACGGCGAACCGCTGAAAAAAGGACTGCTTGCCACTCCATTTATGATAAAACCAAACAGGAGGGAACTATCCGAATTGGTGGGGACGGAAATTGAAACAATCGACGATGCAATATCCTCGGGCAAGGAAATTCTTAAATACACGCAAGTCATCGCAGTTTCGCTTGGCAAAGAAGGATTGCTCGGCATAACACACGGCGGAATTTATCTCGCCACACCAACAGAAGTCGAAGCCGTAAACACAGTCGGTGCGGGAGATTCCACCGTTGCCGCTATGGTAATCGCGCTTGAAAAACAACTTCCCCTCGATGAGGTATTCCGCTATGGCGCCGCTGCAGGAACGGCATCCACCCTCACAGAAGGAACCGCAACCGTAAATGGCAAGGACTTTAAAAAAATCCTCGCTAAGACGAAAATCAAAAGAATAGATTGAAAAACCATCATCTAAGATTGTTCACCATAATTTTAACGCCGTTGCCCCGATACAAAGCGGTTCCAGGCGGCGGGTCCTGCTTGAAAACCTCGCCATCGGTGATTGTGGGAATTCTTCGCTTAACAGGAATGCACTTCAGCCCAATCTGATGTAGAGTTTTGCAGGCTTCATCGCCCTGCATTCCAACGAGGTTGGGAACGGTAACCAATCCGCTTTCAGCTCCCATACTAACTATCAGCTTAACCGATGCCCCCGCAGATAGCGTCTCGCCAGGAGAAGGAATTATATCAATCACCATTCCCGAAGGAATTGAATCCGAATACTGATTTTCCACCTCGCCGACTACAAGTCTCGCGTCTTCCACGGCAATTTTAGCCTGTCTGAGAAGTCTTTTCCTGACATCTGGTACGACTGCCTTTATTCCGCCTTTGCTCACGACCACGCGGATGGTTCTTCTCTTCTTTGCGAGACTTTGCGCCTTTGGGATTTGCGACAGCACACGGTTGGCAGGAACCTCGCTGGAAAATTCCTGGCGCGATATTTTAAATCTAAAACCCTGCGAAAGGGCAAGTTCTCGTGCATCCTCGCTGGTCATCCCGACAAGATTGGGGATTGGATATGCCTTTCCACTGCCTATGACTATCGGCATCGCAACGCGGTCGAAGAAAATCAAACCCAGAACCGCGCCAATCGAGAAAATCGCCATATATAAGAAGACATTCTTAAGCCTATTTAAAAATTCCCGTTTCAATTCAATTATCCATAACTATCGAAATTTCCCCAGCGCTGAACTTTTCCGTTTCGCCGTTGACTTCAAGCAAAAGTTCGCCTTTCTCTGTAATTCCAGCAAAAGTCCCGAGAAAATTTATATCATTTTTACTAACGCGGAATTTCGTTCCCTGTGGAAAAGACAGCGAAATAAATTGTTCCACAAAGGCAGCAAAACCCAATTTCTGATATTTTTTCCAGATTGGTTCAATTTCTTCAAAAATTCGCACGATGAATTCCCGCCTCTGCCGCGATGAAAGGGAAATTGTAACCATCTTACTTCCCGCGTATTTCGAAATGGCATCGCTATCAAAAGTGTTAATTCCGATGCCGGTGATGACATTTCCATCTATTTTCTGCGCCAGAATTCCCGCCAGCTTTTTCCCATCAATCATAATATCATTGGGCCATTTGATTACCGCATCTTTTCCAGTATATTCAGATATCGCTCTGCAAACTGCGATTGCTATTGCCATCGGTTCTGCATCGAAAATTTTCGCTTCAGCCGCCCAGGAAATGTATATTCCGCCATAGGGCGAAAACCAATTTCGCCCCAGACGACCAGCTCCATTTGACTGTGCATTGGCAATTACAGAAAAGGGCAAAGATTCACCTGCTTCGAGCAACTCCACCGCTTTCGTCTGGGTGGACGGAAGAACTGAAAACTCAAAGACTTTTCCCGCAATGTCGGGAATTTTTATTTCACTTTCGGTCGCCATTGTGGGGTATGGTCGTCAACAGTGTTTTTTGTTATCTGTCTCAATCCCGTGCCATCCGGCAAAATCACAAAAATTTCCTGGTCGCCATCCCTATCGGAAACAAATGCTATTTTCGTGCCGCTTTCGTTCCAGCAGGGGTCAATATCGTCGGCGGGATTATTGGTAATATTCACCATCTGTTTCCGCTCTGCATCGCCGATATAAATTTCCCAGTTGCCTGTGGCATCAGATTCTTCGGCGATTTTCGTCCCATCGGGAGACCAGCACATATGCTGTTCGGGAATACTGCCCTGCAAAAATGGTTTCAGATGCGAGCCATCCCTATCGACGATAAAAAGTTCCCAGTATCTATTTCTATCAGTTAGAAAAAGAATTCGTCCATCCACAGTCCATCTGGGGTCCCAGTCGTTTGCCTCGCTGTTCGAAAGATTTTTCACATTTTTACCATCAGCATCCATTATGAAAATGTCAGGGTTTCCATTTCTGTCCGATATGAACACAATCTGTCTGCCATCAGGGCTCCACTTGGGCTGCCAGTCATTCCCCGGGTCGTCGGTCAACTGCATCAATCCCGTGCCATCCTCATTGACGAGAAAAATATCTTCGTTCCCATTCAAAAGCGATACAAAAGCCAGCTGTTCCACCTGCTGCGCCGACAAAAATACTCCGATAAGCATAACGAACAAAATACACCGACGCATATTACTCCTCCTTGCAGTTTTTTATATGAATTCTTGCAAAAAACCAACAAATTCCCGTCGGAGTGAAACTTTTCCTTAAATCACCATCAGAAATCGAGATTTTTATCCGCCCACAGCGCAGGGTCGATGTCGCCGAAAATGTCGTCCTGTCTTTCGAGAATTTCCAGCTCCCGCATCCAGCCATCGGGTGGTTCTTTCCCGTCTATCAATTCCCGCGCCAATCTCACAAGGTCTTTAAATTTCTCATAATGAAAGACAATTCTCCTTTCAGCGTAATCCCTTGCGGACCAGGTGGATATCAGAAACTGCCAGTCCGATGATTCGAGCAGTAAAAGTTCCTTTCCCATCTGAACAAGCGCTCTTTTGAGACGATAATCGCCGCCCTTTTCAACCCATCTATTGGCGAAATTTATCATCTCCTTTTCCGCTTCATATATATGTTCCCAGGTCCACATAGTCCATTCGTTCAGCCAGATATAGTGGAACCCTCCCTGTCCCCAGGAACCTTCGGGCAACTGCACCACCGTATCAGGGGGATATTTTTCGAGATAACTCCATCCACCTGTCATTTCAATGCCGTCGATTTCAGAAATCTGCCTTGCCACTTCAAGCAGCCATTTGGGACCTTCGAACCACCAATGCCCAAAGAGTTCCGTGTCGAATGGCGCAGTTATTATCGGGGGAACTTTTTGTTCAGCCTCCGCCTTATTTAGAATTTTCGCGCACAAATTCGCAAAATGATGTGATTGCTCCGAAATTGTATCCGCAATCCATTCGGGGTGGTAAAGCTCCTTATCGGCGAGGTCGGCTTGCGAATCGGTGACGCGCCAGTATCTGTGTCCGCCAGGGAAATGCTTTTTGTGAAAATCAAGATACGCGGGGTTTCCAGTATATCCCCATTCTCCACTCCACACCTGTAGCCCCGTTTCGGGGTCTCTGACGAAAAACGGCGTGGCAAATTTTCCGCCAGTGGAACTGCATAAATATGGCTGATATGGCGAACGCGGAATTTCTTCGCGAGGCTCATATTCCTTTTCAAACTGCGCCCACAACTTTTTAAGAGCCTCAAATCTATCTATATACACTCCAATTGCCTTTCCACCCTTGAGAAGATGACTATCCACGATGAAAAAATGTATGTCAAGATGATATAAAAATTCCTCAATTCCCCGTCTTGTGAGCGGAGTTTTATCCTTTCCAACCGGAGGAACCCAATCATAGCGGGGTCTGTATGCGGCTTCGGGAAGCCAGATTCCATCGGGGTCAACTCCGAAATGTTTGCGATGAACTTGCTTTGCAATCGCAAGTTGCGCATATACGGAATTATCCGTGCCGAGAAGAGGAAGATAGCCGTGCGTCGCCGCACAGGTCAAAATCTCTATGAAACCCTTCTCTCGATACCTTCTGAACGCACCGACAATATCGCCATCTATCTCCTGAAAATCGTGCAGAATCTTTGTATAAAAATCATCCCACATTTGAGCGAGTTTCATCCGATGCTCATCTCCAATTTCCAGAAAATAGCGCTGGTCATCCTGCGCGGATTCAAGTTTTAGACGAATATAGGACACAAATTGTTCAGCGAACAACGGGTGAGCCAATTGTTCGGCGAGAACAGGGGAAATTCCTATTGAAAATCTGAGCGGTATATTTTCATTTTCGGCATTTTTCAGTATCTGTATAATCGGGATATATGTCTCTGCGGCAGCTTCAAAAATCCAATCTGCGCCGTGAGGCCAGCGCCCGTGTGTGAGAACATAGGGAAGATGACTGTGTAAAACTATCTGTAAATACCCATTCATAAACACCTCGCTTATTCCTAATCATTTTGAATAATTATAACCAATACACAGATAATCACAAGAACATTCAGCCATCGCCGTCGAATGAATTTGCCCTTCTGCCCACAGCAAATATCCTCACCTTTCCTGCAAATTTCTCATAATCGTATATTCTCCTCGCATCGATGACCACAGGTGTTCTCATATATCTTTCGAATATGTCGGGGGAAATTTTTTTGAATTCATCCCATTCGGTTATGACAATTGCGCAATCTGCGCCCATAATCGTCTGTTCTGGATTTTCGGCGAATTTTATTCTGTCGCCCAAAATTCGCTTCGCCTCGGGAATTGCCTTTGGGTCTGTGGCTACGATTTCTCCTGCGCCCCGTTCAATCAGTTCAGAAATTATTTTCAAAGACGGCGCTTCTCTCATATCAGATGTGTTCGGTTTGAACGACAAGCCCAATATGGCGATTTTCTTATCTTCAATCGAACCGAGCGCATCTTCCGCCATATCGACGATGTGAACCACCTGCATAGAATTTCGCTCCATAACGGCTTCGAGCAGTATAGGTTCGATTGCGTTTGTCCTTGCGAAATTTATCAGCGCCTTTACATCCTTCGGGAAACAGGAACCCCCAAAACCAACGCCGGCGCCGAAAAAATGCGGACTAATTCTGTGGTCAAGACCAACGCCGTTCATAACATCGCCAATATCCACGCCTGGTATGATTTCGGCGATGTTGGCAAGCTCGTTGGCGAAAGAAATTTTCGTCGCCAGAAAGGCATTGGACGCATACTTCACCAATTCAGCAGATTCTATCGACATAGAAACGATGCGCTCGTGAGAAATTTCTGAATAAAAATCTGAATACAATTCAAATAATTTATTTCGCGCAACTTCATCCTGTGTGCCAACGATAATTCTATCGGGATGTAGAAAATCCTCGACGGCGGAACCTTCCCGCAAAAATTCGGGGACAAACGCTATTCCAAAATCCTTTCCTGCTGACTTTCCGGATAACTTTTCAATTGTAGCCTTCACGATGCTTCTCGTCGTCGTTGGAATTACTGTTGAACGCTGGACAATTATGACATATTTATTCATATCTTTTATGGCTTCGCCAATTTGTTCGGCGGCAGTTTCGACATAGGAAAGGTCGATAGCCCCCGAATGAAGCGAAGGCGTTCCCACACTGATGAAGACAAAATCTGCCCCATCAAGCGCAGACGAAATTTCCGTCGTGGCGGTCAGCGCATCTCTATCCACAGCTTTTTTCAATAAACTATCCAGTTCAGGCTCGAAAAAAGGTGAAATCGCAGAATTTATCAAGTCAACTTTCTCTCTGTCCGTATCCACGCAGACCA
This sequence comes from bacterium, assembly GCA_021161555.1. Lineage (GTDB taxonomy): Bacteria > UBP14 > UBA6098 > B30-G16 > B30-G16 > JAGHAI01. The sequence continues at coordinate 5,090 of JAGHAI010000054.1, read as the reverse complement.
CCGAATATTTTTGCGCAAAACACACAGCAGCAACAAGACCGACATACCCCGTGCCAACCACAGATATTTTTAAATCCATAATTATGCTCCCCGATTATTTCTTCGAACATAAAAAACGGCAAACCAAATTAAATAAATTTATATGAAAAAGTTTTGCAAGTCATAAAATTATCGATATATTTCAAAAAGTTAAATTTAAGGAGGTGTGTATGGACAGATATTGGAAACCCGCTTTGGTTGCTGGAATTGTCGGTCTGATTATGGGTGCTATATGGCGAAAACCACCGACTGGAAACATCGAAACAGTTCGGGAAGAACAGCAGGAATTTCCGCCAGGACCACCGGAACAACCACAAATGCAGTAATACAAAGATGAGCAACACGAAAAATTACATATCTTCATCCATCCTCGCGGGAACGATTATCGCACTTCTTTCTGCGATACCATATCTATCAAGCGTAAATCTGTGCTGCTGTCTGTGGCACATTGCAGGCGGATTCTGGGCTGTGTATCTGTTCTGGTGGCAGAATAAGAATGTGTCCATCGGACAGAGTATTGGCATTGGAATTTTTACGGGCATCTGGACATCGTTTATATATTCGATACTCACGGCAATTTTGTGGGGAACAACGGCAGACCAGTTCATAGCGCAGATGAATCAGATTATGGAAGCGTCAAATTCCGACATTCCGCCAGAAATGATTGACCTGATTGTTGACCTTTCATCTTCACCTATTATAATGTTTCTTGTCATCTTTGCTGTGACTGTTATGATTTTCCCCGTAATAACCACAATAGGCGGCATCATCGCTGGCGCGGTCTTGAAGAAAAAGCAGAAAGACAATACGCAACGACAACAAATTGAAAATTCCACCTAAACCAATAAAGAATTATGAAAAAAGTAATAATGGACGGTGCGGCTATATCCCGCAGCATTGACAGGATTGTTCACCAGATACTTGAAAACAACGACGGGGCGGATAACATTGCGATTGTCGGAATACTTGCCCGAGGGATTGACCTCGCACACGGAATTGCAAGGCAAATCGAAACGCTCGAGAATGTGAAAATCCCCGTTGGATGCGTGGACATTACATTGTATCGGGATGATTTTCGCGAACTCGTTGACATTCCTGATGCAAAGGGGTCGGACATACAATTCGACATCAAGGGGAAGGACATAATACTCGTTGACGATGTCATCTATACGGGCAGGACTATCCGTTCGGCGATTGATGTTGTGCTTGATTTTGGAAGACCTAAAAGCATCCAGCTTGCCGTTCTCATCGATAGGGGCGGCAGAGAACTGCCCATACAGCCCGATTATATTGGCAGAAAGGTCGATGTCCGCCCCGATGAATATGTGCAGGTTCTCACGAAGGAAACCGATGGCGTAGACGAGGTCATTCTGGTAAAGAGGAAGTGAGGAAACAGCAAGATACAGATATGAAAGTTGAAGCGCTCACAAATCCCGCTCATCCATTTTTCAACTCCCGCTCGATTATGCTTTTCCCACCCGGCAAATAACGATAGACCGTATTCCGCCAGTTATAACCCGCGACACAAATAGAATTGCTGCTGTGATGATATTATCATCTTCCTCGAGGGGGCATAAAATGAAGTGGGCGATTTTGGAAGTATAACTTATTTTGAGTAATTTGGGTGGTTATACGAATTAACTTCCCTGATATCGAAAAACAAAAGGCGGGGAGCTTTCAGATGAAACAACACTTCAAACTTAATTTTACGATAGGCGCAGCCATTTTATCTGACAGGGGGAAAAATTAAGGCTCTTCGTCTGCTTCACAAACATTCCATCCAGGCGAAAAGGATTTAACGAGTGAAACGAAAATTGACGACAAATTCCCGTGAGAACGACCGAGCAACTTTATTGCTATATCGTATCTGGCACATCCACGAGAACTTCTTTCGCGTTGCACTTGCACACATTTACCATCATCTTTCGATAGCGCCAGGTTCCCTTTTCAGTTTTGTATGGGCGAACCATCATAATCGCCTGAATTACCTCTCCGCATACGGGGCATTTTTCCCCTCGGGGACCCGTTCCCTTCGCTATCTTATCTGCAAATGTCCTCTGTTTGCGAGCCATTATTTTCCCTCACTTTTTGATGTAAAATTGGAGATATATTTTTAAATGTCAAGTTATTTTTGCACAGCATCGCGCAAGATTTTTTCATTTTTATTTAAAATAAACTTGCATTGAACAAATTATGGATAAATTTAATATACCATCTAAAAAGAAAAGGAGCAGAAATGAACTGGGATTTGTTGAAGGAACTCTCCGATGCGGTTGGGCTACCCGGGGCAGAACAGGATGTGCGCGAAATTTTAAGGCGCGAGATTTCCAACCTGTCCGATGACATCAAAATCGACGCGATGGGAAATCTCATCGCTCATATTCCCGGTGATGGACCAAAACTTATGCTCGATGCTCACATTGATGAAGTGGGCTTTATAGTTAGCCACATAGACGATGACGGTTTTATTCGTGTGATTCCCATGGGTGGAATTGACCCACGCGTATTTTATGCACAGAGGATAAAAATCTTTGGCAGAGAAACGCTGACCGGCGTTGTGGGTGCTTTACCCCCTCACATTACGCGCTCCGACCCATCTCAAAGAGATAAGGTAATTCCAATCGAGGATTGCTTTATCGACCCTGGAATGCCTGCCGAAAAGGTGAAATCTCTCGTCAGAGTGGGAGACCTCGCATCCTTCGATAGAGAATGTATCGAAACGGAAGATTCTCTGATAGGTAAAGCCTTCGACGATAGGGTGGGAGTGTTTATTATGATTGAAGGCACGAAGATGGCGAAGGAGATAGGATGCGATCTGTATATTGTGGGTGCAGTTCAGGAAGAAGGAGGGCTTCGCGGCGCTGGTCCTGCCGCATTTGAAGTAAAACCTCAAATCGGATTATCCCTCGAAGGAACTGTGGCAAATGATGTTCCCGGCGCACCTGAACATAAAAAGTTCGCACAACAGGGAAAGGGTCCCGAAATCCGACTATCCGACGCAGGATTTTACGCACATCGGGATTGGTCGTTCTTCATCGCCGATGTTGCCGAAAAATATGAAATCCCTCACCAGATAATCGTCAAGAAAATCGGTGCGACAAATGCAGCCGTCATCCAGACAACTGGCATTGGCACTAAAACTACCGCTCTTTCAATCCCTGTCAGATACATTCACAGTCCGCAGGGAATTGTCAGAAAATCCGATGTGGAAGCGGGAGTGAAACTGGTTGCCGCTGTAATTGAAGAGGCAAAAAATTTTTCCGAATTATAACATAAATATAAAAAACGAACGGCTAACCGTATGTCAGTCTTCTATTGTTCTGTAATCACGCTGTCGGGTGGAATCGCCATAGGCGGGGATTTGAGAAGAATTTTCAACACATAAGTCTTCGGCTCATTTGTGACATATACAGGTTCAAATCTGTCGGGATATTGCTGAATTGCCGGTATCAAAAATTGCTGTGTTGTGCCGGAAAGCCTGTCGATAATAACATATTTTGCCCCGCTGGAATCTATGTCCGCCATAACATCAGCAGGCGGCAAATACAGATAATTTTTCGCAGGATGATGAGAGAAGAACCAGGTAAGACGCGGCTTGCGACTGATTATACCGACGCCCTCGGGAACATTATTCTTTATCCATTCATTTGCCTCGATGAAACGAACATAAACAGGATGATATCCCGCAAAACGATTGCCCCTGACATTCTTAATCAAATTCGGAAGATTGGCGCTCGCCTTGCCTGCATAAAACGGAACTGCAAGAAGCACAATCAATATCGAAAAAATTTTCAAAAGCCACATTTTCGCAGAAATTTTATCATCGATGAGTTTCAAACCATAAAAAACAAGTATCGCGAGGAACGGATAAATTACAGTGATGTATCGAAGAAGCACAGCCTGTTCGTTGAACATAGAAAGAAGAGTTAAATACAGCGCAATGTACAATATATAAATGAGCCTCTTTTTCTTGATTGTCATATAAATGCCAGCCAGAGATAGTATCAGCAATAAGGCGCCGAGCAGTTGTCCGATGGCGGGATTTTTAAAAATGCTTTTTTCAAGAATTGGGAAAAATAAAGTGGGTAGATGGACGAAAAGATATTTGTATAAATTTCGGAAAAATTTTGCGATTATCTGCCCGATGGAAAGCGCTGCACCTGTTATGGGGTCAGCAAAGAATTCCGATGAGTAATTTCCGCCGGTCAATTGTCCCGAAACGATGATGTTTCGCAGCAGCCAGGGAGCGAGAAGCACGGCATTCGTTATCGAAAAAAGCAGCAGAGGTTTCCACTTTCGTCGCAGAAGCAACAGTATAAAAATCGCTATCGATACAGTGGCGCCTGTCGCACGAATGTAATAGGAAGCCACACCAAGAACGCCAAGAATTATCCAATCTCGAACCTTATCGCTTTTGTCGGCGACAAAGTAGAACAATATAGCAGCGGAAGAAACGAGCATATAAACCGCTTCTGTCAACTCCCAGTGGGAAAATTCAGATATGGAAAAATTGAAAATCGCAAAGGAAACGAGGAGGAACGATACGACTTTGTCGGAAAACTCGCTGGAAAATAATTTCCACCAGACATATAGCGCCATAACAAAGCATATCAGCGAAAAAAATTTTGCAGGCAGAAAAGTCATCCCGAAAACCGCAAATAAGACCGCAAGAATTAGTGGATACCCGGGCGGAACACCCGTTTCAGGGGAATGGTCTATAAATGCTTCCACTTTGTAATGTCCGTTCGATATTGATTTTGCAAGCGAAGCATAATGGGCATTATCTCCACCAAGAAAAATCTTTGGGTCGAAAATCAGAAATAGCAGAACAACCGCAAGAATTCCAAAAAGAACCATCAACGAAACATTACTTTTAGCTTTTGCAGAAGTGCCTTTGGGAATTTGCTTATTCTTTTTTCTTTTCTCTCGATGTTTTTTCACGATAACCCTCTATAGAAACGATTTTATATTTTTTTATTAACCATTCAAGTTTTGTCAAAGCATTTTTATTCATACCTTTGTGGACGAAGTTTTTTATAGAACCAAGCGGC
>JAGHAI010000138.1 GCA_021161555.1 bacterium | reverse complement strand
ATCAATAATCGAAGTGGCTTTAGCATTTCGTCCCTCCATAAAAACACAATTCACGATTTCGGCAGAATTTTTAAAAATTTACGCTTTCCCACCTTGACGATTTTTTCCCCTTCGGGAATAACTATAAAATTCTCGTCTGTTATGGTTTCGCCGTTGATTCTTACGGCATTCTGGCGAATTAACCTTCTTGCTTCGCTCCTGCTCGGCAGAATACTCGCATCAGCGAGAATATCTATCAATCGGGCGCTTTCGGAAATTTCGAATGTCGGCATCTCATCTGGCAATTCCCTGTGCGAAAATACCTTTTCGAAATTAGCCTTTGCGCTATCTGCGGCATCGGATGAGTGATACATTCTCACAAGTTCCCAGGCAAGACGCTTCTTCAATTCCATCGGGTTGGTTGATGGATTTTTTAATTTTTCAGCAATCTCTTCAATCTCATCGTCGGAAAGGTCGGTGGCGAGACGAAAATATTTTTCAATCAGTTCGTCGGGAATGGACATCGTCTTTCCGAAAATTTCGTCGGGGGAATCCTCAAATGCTATGTAATTCCCCAGCGACTTCGACATCTTCTGCACGCCGTCGGTTCCTTCGAGCAGCGGCAGTGTAATTATCGCCTGCGGTTTCTGTCCGTATTCGGTCTGGATAGTTCTTCCGACGAGGAGATTGAATTTCTGGTCAGTTCCGCCGAGTTCGACATCGGCTTCGAGCGCCACAGAATCGTAAGCCTGCGCAAGCGGATATAGAAGTTCGTGCAGTGAAATGGGAATTTGTTCGCGCAATCGTTTCTCGAAGTCGTCCCGTTCGAGCATTCTCGCCACGGTGAACTTCGATGCCAGTTTTATCACATCGGCAAAGTTCATTTTGCCTAGCCATTCCGAGTTGTAGCGAATTTCGAGTTTATCTATGTCGAGTATTTTCCCCGCCTGACGAAAGTATGTTTCTGCGTTCTTTCGAGTTTCTTCAAATGTCAGCGCAGGGCGGGTTTTCTTCTTCCCCGAAGGGTCGCCAATCATAGCGGTGAAGTCCCCTATTACAAGTATCGCCCGATGCCCGAGTTCCTGAAACTGCCGCAGTTTTCTCAACGCTACCGAATGCCCGATGTGCAAATCTGGCGCCGATGGGTCGCAGCCAAGTTTCACCCGCAGCGGACGACCCGTTTGTTGAGAAATACGCAATTTCTCGAGCAAATCCTCTTCGGGAATTATTTCCACTGCATTCTTTCGCAAAATTTCTAACTGTTCTTCTGGAGATAATTTTTTCATCTCGTCTTTCATCGTTTCTATGAGATTTTGTCGTTTAAATTTTATAAAATTTATTTCTTTCACTTCATTTTGCAAGATTTTATTTCATTTAGAGTCTGCAACCAATTTTGTGTAAATTTGAAAGCCGGATTGTGATTGTTTTTGGAGCACCCCTATGATAAAAGTCCAATTCAAATTTTCCCCTGCCAAACAAATAAACATCTTATATCTGCCAAAAATCTATTTCATTTGAAACCTCTCTGCTTTTTGGTTTTCAATGCCAGGGAGGTTAATTTATATAACCTCCAAAATTACACAAAATAAGTTATAAACCCTTTTCCAAAAAAAAACTTGACAAAATTATACTTATGTATTTTAATTTTTTGCTTTGGGGGGAAATTGCCGAAAAACGAACCCAAGGAAAGGGAGGATGAAGATGGAAAAGGCTTTCCCCAAATGTTTGAAATGTGAGGATGGAGTTTTACTTCCTCTGTCCGATTATGGTCGGGAGGGAGCACCCATAATGTATAAAGCGTGGGTATGCTCGAACCCCGACTGCGGATTTTCAATCCGCATTGACAACGGTGAAGTTACATTCAGTCGCGTGACTGAATACAGCACAAAAAGCAGGTAGAAGAGAAAACAAAAAAATAAATGCCCCCCATTGCACTAAAAGCCCTTTGCTAAATTGGCGAAGGGCTTTATATTTTTTATATGAAAATTCCTGTGAGAAAAATATCCATCATCCTTGTGTCGTTGGTTGGAGCGGTGATATTGTGGCTTCATGTTCTCACGGAGAGAAACTACCAGATGGAAGCCAATTTCAACCTAAAAGTGGTGGATATGCCTCAACAATACATTCTGGCGGAAAAAATACCCAGATATGTTCGCGCAAAAATTTCGGGCAGAGGGAAAGACCTCTTTTCGCAACTCGTGAAGGGTGATGAAGTGCTTATATCGGCGAAGCATCTTTCTTATGGAAAGAAGAAAATAGTTTTGTCGGAGAAAAATTTTAAGTTCACATCGCCCAACATTCACCTTGAAAATGTCATTTTCCCGAAGGAAATCACCATACATCTCGACAGGAAATCACAGAAGAAAGTCTCTGTGGTTTCGAGGCTTGTCGTCATTCCTGCGGCGGGATTGATTGCGAAGTCCAGTCCGAAATTTGAGCCTCCTTCGGTGTTGGTAGAAGGTCCTGAAACGAAGATATCGAAAATTTCCAGGGTATATACTGCGCCTGAAACTCTGCGCGGTTTTAATACGAGCACATCCGTTATCGTTCCGCTTGACAGCCCTGATGAAAATGTTCGCGTCGTCCCCGACACAGTGACTGCTTTCATAGGAGTTGAACAAATTGCCCAGCGCAAAATTGAAAATGTGCCAGTTAAATTATCGGGCTTATCGGGAAAGAAGGGCAAAATAGTTCCAGATAAGATAAATGTCATTATTACTGGGGCAAAATCGGATGTGGAAAAAATCAGAAAAAGCCAGATAAAGGCAATCGTGAACTATAACGACATCACCGAGATGGGCACGGAAAAAATTAAGCCGAGCGTCATCGTTCCGCAGACCATTCAGGTGCTTGCCACCGAACCAGAATATTTAAAGTTTACCGATTAAATAATTATCTATGGACATCAGGAGATTTTTTATGAAAAGAAAATTCTACGGCGTTTTAGCGACAATCTTGCTCGTATCAATTTGTTCTTCGTTCGGGGACTTTTCAGGCTTTGAAGAGTTGCTCTCTTTATCACCGTCCGGTGCGGGAATGGTCGTGTGCGTTGAAAATTATAAAAATCTTCGCAGAAATGAATTTCGGCGTTCTGTGGTTGAACCAATTATATCGGGTGAACCTTCTCGCTCATCACAACAGACGAGGCAGATGGGCAAAATTTCCGCAAAACTCGACGCACTTGAACAGGCGGCGGGATTTCGATTTATTTCCGAAAACCTCGAACCGCTCATCGGAGAAAAGGTAGTTCTCGCCTTTTACGGTGTTGGGGATATGGAATTTGTATATATTACTCATCTTCCCATAACTCCGCCGATACTGGAAAATCCTCGAGAATGGTATGAAAAACACAGGAGAAATGATGTGGAATACTGGACTGCGCAGCGGGAAAGGCAGGGAGCGTGGGGCGGTTTTTTCATAAAGGACGGAATTCTCGTGATGAGCAATTCGCAAAAACAATTTGAAAGAGTGCTCGATATTATTTCGGGCGAAGATGAAAACAATATTTATGCGGATGATACGACCATTATAAGTTTGAAATATTGTGGCTTTTCTAAAAACATTGGTCAGGCTGCGGTGGTATTGAACACATCGATTCTTCGGAATGACCCATATTACAGGAGATATTATCAGGGCGTTTCTCCAGAACGACAAAATTTTTCGCGCGTTGCCTTCAATTTTTCATTCGATGGAAAAACAGCGCAAATCACGAAAATCAGCATTCCAGACAAGGGAACCAAAATGCCAGAGAACAGGCGCATCCCGATGTTGATGGAACATTGTCCAAAAAATACATTGATGTTTCAGGAATTTGCATACATCGACGAGCGAATTCCATTTCTGGACATAATTTTGCGCGCAGAAGCGGATATTGAAAAAATGCCAATCGAGCGAGTGGGCTGTCTGTGGCTTGCGGATGACGAAGGCGTTCTTTCGCCTGCGACAATTATTATGTTCGACGATGAGGACAACGCAGCGAATTGGGCGAAGAAAATTTCCAGAGGTGTGCAGGATGATATTCTGAAAAATTCAGTCGATGGTTATAATGCGAAGTTTGAAAATGCGAGCGATATTTTCGTCCTAAAAGACCTGATGGGGAATGAACTCGGTTTCGCTTATGCCGTTGATGACAACATATTTATTATTTCGTCGTCGAAAGGATATGTTAAGGATATACTGAAAAGCAATGCCAGAAAAATGAAGGATTTATGGAACAGGCAGAATTTTCCCGAGGATGGATTTTTTGCTCTGGCAGCAGGCGGTAGTGAACTTTCCGAAGCACTGACACAAAATTTGCAAAAAATTGCAGACTATGGTCTTATAGAATCTTACTCTGCAACAAAATTTCTGAAAGAATTTGTTCTTCCCATAGGCGAAGATGTATTGAAAAATATAAAAGTCATTGCATCATTTGAAAAAAATCACAATAATTATGTTGAGACGAAAACGATTTTGGAATTGAAATGATATGAACTCAAACAGGAGGTATGAAATGTTGAGGAAAGTTTTTTTAACGATTTTCATTATTCTTCTGTCCTGCGCTCTCTGGGGACAAATCATCGTGAACGAAATTATGTATAATTCGCCGAGTTATGACAGGGAATGGATTGAACTGCTGAACATCACAGACAGCGATTTCCTCCTCGATAGCACCTATGTTCTCACCGACGGCGAAGGCGAATATCACTTCGAAGGTATTGAAATTTTGTCAGGTCAATATCTCACAGTTTATGTCTATTCTTATGGTTCCGACACGACAGGACTCTACTTTACGCCGGATGTGGATGCTCGAGGACACGGAATTCAACTGAACAACGACAGCGACCAGGTGGTGATAAGATACATCCCCGACGACACTACCCTCGATTCAGTTCAGTATTATGATGACTGGGCGCCCGGCAGCGATGGGGGCGGTTTCACGCTTTCCCGCCGCGACCCATACGGAGAATCCAACGACCCAACTAATTGGGGGACAAGTGCAGATTCGCTCGGAACCCCAGGTGAAGAAAATAATGTTGTGAAAATTAAAGAAAAAACAACTCTGCCATCAAATTTAAAAATTTCAGTCTCTCCCAATCCGTTCAATTCCTCTTGCGTCATTTTCGTAGAGACGCAAAATCTTGCGTTTTTACCCGAAATTGCGATATACGATTTGCGGGGAAATTTGATTGCGACCCCTTATCCTGCAGGAGCGGGATTTGTCCCCCTTGATAAGGGGGACAGCGAGATTGCGAAGCAATCGAGCAGGGGGTTTATCTGGACGCCTGACGAAAAAATCCCATCTGGAATTTATCTCGTTCGCGCAACAATCCTGCAACAGAACAAATCGGTCGTCTGCACGAAGAGGATTGTGTATTTGAAATAGAATATAATCTGGTGCATCTTGGCGAGCGATTTTAATCGCTTGTGTTGTGTTCATTTCTTTCCGGAAAAAGAGAAACACAAAGGATTATAGGAAAGTGCGAGCAAATTGGGTTTTAGAAAAAATCGTTTGTTTATGTAGCGTTGTGAAATATTTTTATAGTGAAGAATGCAAAGGGGAGGTTCATTATGCGCAACACAACGATTTTGTTGTCGTCGTTGTTTCTTTTCGCTGTCGCTGCGCTCGCACAGACGCCGACTATCGTTTGGCAGAAATGCCTCGGCGGAAGTGATTGGGATGAAGCGTATTCCATTCAACAGACTGACGATGGCGGTTTCATCATTGCGGGTGAATCCTACTCCAATGATGGTGATGTCAGCGGGAACCACGGCGGTGGTGATTATTGGGTAGTGAAATTGAATTCTGCGGGTGATATTGTCTGGCAGAAATCACTCGGCGGAAGTGATTGGGATGAGGCGTATTCCATTCAACAGACTACCGATGGCGGTTTCATCGTGGCGGGAGAGTCCGTTTCCAATGATGGTGATGTCAGCGGACATCACGGATCATCCGGCTATTCTGCAGATTATTGGCTGGTGAAGTTTAATTCTGCGGGGTCTATCGAGTGGCAGAAATCACTCGGCGGAAGTGGTGATGATGTTGCGTTCTCCATTCAACAGACTACCGATGGCGGTTTCATAGTAGCGGGATATTCCGAGTCCAATGATAGCGATGTCAGCGGAAACCACAGCTATTATGGCTATTATGATTATTGGGTGGTAAAGTTGAATTCTGCGGGGAATATAGACTGGCAGAAATGCCTCGGCGGAAGTGATGATGATTGGGCGTATTCCATTCAACAGACATTCGATGGTGGATACATCGTTGCGGGATATTCCTATTCCAACGATGGTGATGTCAGCGGAAACCACGGTGCGTATGATTATTGGGT
>JAGHAI010000015.1 GCA_021161555.1 bacterium | reverse complement strand
TGGGTCTTCGACGAATGATAAGGGATACTTTATAATAGATGGTGTTCCCGCAGGTCAACATAGACTGACGGCCACCTATCTCGGATATGATGAATATTCAAAAACTGTCGTATTGTCCGAAGGAGAGGAACTTCGTCTCGATATAAAGCTGCATCCGTCAGCTGAGGTCGGTGAAGAAATTGTCGTCGAAGCAAGGCGAGAGGGCGGAGAAAAAGACCTCAAAGTCGGCCATTTAATTCTCTCGCAGAAACAGGCAAAGGACACCCCGCAACTCCTCGAATCGGACATCTTTCGAACGATGCATCTTTTACCTGGTGTCGTTTCTCCCAGCGATTTTTCCAGCGCATTGTATATATGGGGCGGGTTGCCTTCGCAGAACCTCGTAACCCTCGATGGGATTGAAGTATATAACCCAACGCATCTTGGCGGTGTGTTTTCTTCATTTGTCGTCGATGCAATTAAGGAAGCAAACCTGACCAAAGGTGGCTTTCCTGCGAAGTGGGGGGGAAGAATCGGTTCCGTGCTGGAAATAATTAACATCGAAGGGAATAGAAATAAATTTCGGGGTTCTGGTGAAATCAGTTTATTATCTTCGCACATAACAGTTCAGGGACCTCTGCCTGAATTTGCCGGTCCTGGCGCCTGGATGTTTTCTGCACGGAGGACTTACCTCGATTGGTTCGTTGATCTTGTGTCATCTATGGCGAAAGAGGAAGCATATTTCCCGTATCATTTTACCGATATTCACACCAAAATAACTCGTGATTTCGAAAGCGGTGATAAATTTTCCATAACATATTATCGCGGCGCAGATGTTTTCAATTTCGATGAAGGTCAGGATTCAACGGATGATTTTGTATGGGATTGGGGAAATAACACGATTTCTGCAAATTACACTCATCTGTTTTCGCCAAAATATTTTGGGCATTTTACCGCCGCATACAGCCAATTTTCGGAAAAACTTGCATTCGGAAGCAGTGAGACAGCAAGAGATTATGTGAAAGATTTTACCCTCAGGGGAATGTTATCTACTGCCTATGCAAGGCATATATTTGAGACGGGATTGGAATTTAAATACCTGTCCGTGCTGAACCAGATAGAAGACCCTGACTATTATGAACCCTGGTGGGATTGGAAAAATGATGCTGCTCTGATTTCGCTTTATGCACAGGACGAGTGGAAACCAAACCCACTGTGGCAAATACAATATGGATTGCGAAGCGAATATTGTTCATCTGACAATTTTTTTAAATTTTCTCCCCGATTTTCTGCTATGCGAGTTCTTGATACCAAAACGAGGGTGAAGTTCGCGACGGGATTGTATTATCAATATTTTCAGTCTGTTCCGAAATTTGAAGAACTCGGATTAAGTTTTTTCGAGACCTGGACGCTTGCACAGGAAGGTCTCGAACCGAGCTGGGCAACTCATTTTGTCCTTCGGGGAGAGACCGAACATCTCTGGAATTTGCCGATTTCTGTGGATGTATATTTCAAGAGGATGGGGAATTTGTGGCGGCATCAGGCGCTCTATAATCCGAGCGACACATTTGCAAATATGTTTGAAATCGGCGATGGATGGGCATCGGGAATAGATTTTTTGACGAGATTTAATGGAAAGAAATGGGCGGGATGGATATCATATTCCCTGTCTTATGCGGTGAATTCTTTTCCATCGATAAATTCAGGCGAACCATTTTACACAAAATACGATAGAAGACACGACATTTCGATTTACCTTGCCCGAGACCTCGGAGGTGGATACACATTTTCATCTGCCTGGCTTTTGCATACAGGTGTGCCTTACACCGAACCCATCGGGATATATCAGGTGCCAGATAACCCCGATGAACCTTCTTACTGGGAAGAATGTTATTATTTTGGCGGTTATCACAATAAGCATGCGCCGTTTTACCATCGCCTCGATTTGTCAATTGCACATAGAACTGCACATTCCTGGGGCGACCTCGAATGGTATTTCCAGGTTCTGAATGTTTACTGTGCTCACAATATCAATTCGTATATATACTTCAGCGGGGGGGATAAAGAGGAGATTCCGGAACTTGCAATTCCCATCCCTTCGTTTGGGGTGAGGGCGTGGTTCTAATCACATTGAAAACGGAACCGGTGTGAATGTTAATATGAATACTGCAAGGCAGATGTATCCCACGATTTTTCTGCTTTTCCCTATTGGTTCATTCGGGTTTATCAGAGGCGGATGTTTAAGCCCGAGAAGAAAAAACAGGAGAAGCGCCCAGAAAAGCCATCCGAGCCAGAAGAAACCGAGAGGGATTAGCAAAACGAACATCAATCGTGATATTTTATATGCTTTTTGCCCGAGCATTGCATAGGCAATGTGTCCGCCGTCCAATTGTCCAATCGGAATGAGATTCAAAGATGTGACGAAAAAACCGAGCCAGGCGGCAAATGCCATAGGTGATAGATACAGTTCGTATCCATCGGGAATTTTTCCAAATAAAATTTTAACCGCAATTTGAAGAATTAGAGAATCACCAAGTTTCAACGCTGCCTGTGTCGTTTCCTGCACCTGCACAATCGATGAGTGAATCAGTCCGTATATCAGAATTGGGATTGCGGCAAAAAATCCCGAAAGTGGACCTGCCGCACCAATGTCCATAAGCGCTTTTCTGTCTATAATGGGTTCTTTTATCTTGATGAATGCGCCAAATGTTCCTATCAGCGTGGGGGCAGGAATGAAATATGGCAGTGTGGCACTTATCCTGTGAACTTTTGACGCAATGTAATGTCCCATTTCGTGTATGCCGAGAATGAAAAGCAGCGGAACGGAGAATTTTAGTCCGCCGAAAAACCAGATGAGCGAATAATTATCGACATCCTGCCGATTCATAAAAGCACCAGCAAGAGTCGTCGTGATAACTGTTAGCAGAAATAATAATAGATTTATCCACCAGTGGGATTTTCTCTTTCTTTGTATCTGTCTATTTTCAGCGAAAGTAAAGAATTTTTTTATGTTTGCATCTGTATAATAATCAGTCATTTCGATAACCTGCAAGATAGATAAATCTTCCGAGAACTTTTACGAATTCCGAAAAATCTTCCCCACGAGGGACATCTCGTTCTATTATGTGCTGTATTCCTTCTGACTGTGCGTCGAGCATATCGGCGTGATGGAGAATCATTGCTTCGAGCGTCTTCGGTGGAACGGGAGAACCCATTTCGCCTGTGCCGTGATGTGAAACTACGAGATGAAATATTTCATCAGCCCGTTCGGGTGGAAAATTTTTTATTTCGGATATTGCCCGTTCAATTCTCATTATGCCAAGTGCTATGTGTCCGACAAGTCTTCCCTTTGTGGAATAGTCGAAAAAGCCCTCGATTGTGATTTCATCGACTTTGCCCACATCGTGCAGCAGTGCGCCAGTAATCAGAAGTTCCCGTCGGCAGTCGGGATAAAATGTCGAAGCGACATCGCACAATTTTGCAACGCGAAGTGTATGTTCGAGCAGACCTGTTGTGTATGCCCCGTGCCAGAGTTTTGCCGCAGGATAGGTGGCGAATTTCTTCGCAAAATCCCTGTCCGATAGGAATACCTTTTCGAGAAGTTGCTTCATATAAGGATTTTTTATGGAATTGATTAGTTTTTTCAACCGCGCCCAGAGGATTTTTGGAGAATATTTTCCGCGCGGAAGAAGTTTTTCGTGAGATATTTCGTCTGGCTTTGCCTTTCGCATATTTTCGATTTTTAGCCATCGTTGTCCCCGATAGTCAGTTCCGCGAGCCTGCACCTTTAAAATATCCCCTTCGGATATTTTCGAGGCGAATTTCTCTGCGTCTTCGCCCCAATAGGATGCTTTAATTCTGCCCCGTGAACAGCTCAATTCCATAGCGAGGTATGGCTTGCCGTCGTAATGGCGCAGTTCAATCCAGCGAACTATGAAATAGTCCGTTATCGCCTCGCCCAATCCGATATTTTTGATATTGTCTGTTTTGTCCATAAAAAAAAGCAGTTTGAGTATTTGAGTAATATTG
>JAGHAI010000222.1 GCA_021161555.1 bacterium | reverse complement strand
GATAACAGCCGCAAGCACAACAGACACCGATGAAGCGAGAATAAATGCTTCCTCATCCCCAAGTTCTTCCCGCTCCTGCGTATATCGTGGGATGAGAACTACTTTAAGTCCGCCTTCTCCAAAGACGCGCCGAAGAAGATTGGGAAATCTGAACGCCGCGGCAAAGGAATCGGCGACCATTCCCGTTCCGAAGAGCATCGCCATAAGCATTTCGCGAGCCAGACCCATAAATCTGCTCAAAAGCGTTCCGAAACCCGAAAAAAACGCCGAACGAACTATGCGACGATGCCCCTGTTCCATTGTTGCAATTTATAAAATGTCCTCGATTTCTTCACAAAATCCATACAAAATGGACAATGAATTATAATGTGCCGCAAATGTTCGGGAAAGAAAAACATCACGAGAAGACAAAATTTTCAGATGCGGAAGAATTTATCCTGTGAACAAAATTATTTAGTTGCTATCGCTCTCTCTATTATTATCATTCACAGAGAAATCGAAAAATTATTTGATTATATTTTTAATTTTTGTGCGCGATGAAAAAAATAATCGGCATAGTCGGTTCGGGGAGACGAAACAGCAATTCTGAAAGACTGCTTGAAGCCGCGCTTAATTCAGCTGCAAAACACCACTGCACAACGGAAATAATAGATATACTCGATATGAATTTCTCGGGATGCAACGAATGCAACGAATGTTTGAAAACAGGCAGATGTATAATAAAAGACGACCTGACACAAATATACGATAGACTTGCCTCTGCGGACGGCATAATAATATCGGCGCCCGTGTATTTCTATAGCCTGCCAGGTCAACTGAAATTATTTGTGGACAGATTTCAGGCGCTGTGGGCAAGAAGATATATCCTCGGCATTGAGCCTGAAAGAGAACGCATCGGCGGACTTATATCAATAGCGGGGTCAAAGGGAAAAAGGGTGTTCGATGGAGTGATTTTGCCGATAAAATATTTTTTCATCGTGCAGGGGGTAAAACTAATCGAACCGCTTTTGTTTCGCGAATGGAACGGCAACCCTGAAGACCTGCCCGATAATTTCGTCAATTTATCGGCAGAATATGGGGAAAAATTGGCAAGAATGATTTAATTAAACCACATCATTTCTCTTCGTCAAAAATCGGCAGTTGAGCATCTTTCAATGCCTCAATCTGACGGAATTTTTCAAGTTCCTTCAGCGCATCCTCAAATTCCGCGACATCCTTGAACTCTCGATAAATAGATGCAAAGCGGACATAAGCCACTTCATCGAGAGAGCGAAGATATTTCATCACTATTTCGCCGATTTCGACAGATTGAACTTCGGACTTTCCCATAGCAAGAATTTCGCCGACGATTTTCTCCACCGCCTCTTCAATCTGCTCCGCCGAAACGGGTCTTTTGTGGCAGGCTTCCCTGATTCCGTGTTCCAGTTTTTCGCGCTGGAACTCCTCTCGCTTGCCATCCCGTTTGACGACGAGAATTGGAGAACTTTCGATATATTCATAAGTGGTGAATCGCTTTCCGCAGGACAAACATTCTCGCCTTCTTCTTATCGCCTTTCCATCGCGAATCACACGGGAATCTATTACTTTATCTTCCAGCGATGCGCAAAATGGACAGCGCATTATTCGTCCTCCTCGTTACAGATGAAACTCATATCCGGTTTCTCCATAAATATAACGGGTATCTTCAATTCGGCGAGCAATCTATCTGAAAACTCGTCGGGATACTGTTCGGCGACATAAATTTTCCTTACGCCGGCATTTGCAAGAATTTTTGCACAGGTTATGCAGGGCTTTGTCGTGCAGTAAAGGACAGAATCTTTCGTGGAAATTCCAAATGAAGCCGCCTGAATAATTGCATTCTGCTCAGCGTGAATTCCCCAGCACAATTCCTGCCTTTCCCCCGAAGGTATGTTCAGTTCATCGCGCAGGCAACCTATTTCATCGCAGTGAGGAAATCCCGAAGGAGGTCCATTATATCCTGTGGCAAGGATTCTCCTATCTCTGACGAGAACCGCGCCGACCTTCCTCCGCGTGCAGGTCGAACGCGTCGAAACGAGAAAAGCCATCGCCATAAAATACTCGTCCCAATCAGGACGCTTGATTTTCTTTTCCTCCATATTCCCCATAATGAACGGTTCAATCGCGTTTAATAAAAATTTGCCTTGTCAAATTTATATCATTATATATCTTATTTGTCGATGTCAAAATAAAAAAGGGGTAAAAATGGGTTTCGTAAAATCGTGGATATTCTGGATAATCTTTGCGCTCATTCCATTTGTTC
Source organism: bacterium (assembly GCA_021161555.1). Classification (GTDB taxonomy): domain Bacteria; phylum UBP14; class UBA6098; order B30-G16; family B30-G16; genus JAGHAI01. The sequence continues at coordinate 8,158 of JAGHAI010000222.1, read as the reverse complement.
TCACGCTTATATTTGACTGGAGCAGACAGACGATGGTATATTTGTATTTTGCCGCAATTGCCGTTGCAATATTCATATTCTGGATATATGAAAAAATTCGCCCGAAAGCACAGGAAGAATTTTAAACATTCACAGTGTGTTATAGCAAAGTGGCATAATTTATGTTCCGACATCGGCACCCCCGGGAGAAATATTGTCAGGATGAATCTTAATATTCACAGCCTTTTGCGGCAGAATGTGAACAATCTCCCTACAGAAGGAAAAATTAAATATTCACACGTGGCAGACCCAATCGAGTTTAATTCAATCGTTATATAATCGAATAGTTGCAATTTAATAGCAGAATTAACTAAAATAAGGACTTTCTATGACAAGAGCAGAAGTTATTACAATGGTGGAAAGCCATTCGATTGAGATAGTTCGCCTGTGGTTCACAGATATTTTGGGGCGATTGAAGGGTTTTTCGCTTCGCGTCGAGGACCTCCCTCGCGCGCTGGACGAAGGAATTGGCTTCGATGGTTCGTCGGTTGAAGGTTTCGTGCGCATCGAGGAAAGCGACCTCCTCGCACTGCCCGACCCGAAGACATTTGTCATTTTGCCCGAAAATTTCGGCGGCGTTAGAACCGCATCGATGATATGCGACATACTTTACCCCGATGGTTCACCGTTCGAAAGCGACCCGAGATATGTCCTTAAAAAAACACTTGAAAAGGCGAAGAAACTCGGATACGACCACTATTATGTGGGTCCTGAACTGGAATTTTTCTACTTTCCTTCGGACACGGAACCCAGGCCGCTTGACGCAGGCGGATATTTTGACATACTGCCGCTCGATAATTCCGTTCACGCGCGAAAGGAAACTTTTAAGATTATGCGCGAACTCAACATAGATGTTGAAGTCACACATCACGAAGTTGCAAAGAGCCAGCACGAAATCGACTTTCGATATGACGATGCGCTGAAGATGGCGGACACAGTGCAACTGGCGAAGGTCATCATCAAAGAGATTGCACGAAAATTCGGTATGTTCGCATCATTTATGCCAAAACCAATCTTTGGCGAAAACGGAAGCGGACTGCACACTCACCAATCGCTGTTCAAGGGCGACGAAAACGCATTTTACGATGAAAAAGATAAATACAACCTATCTGCTGTGGGGAAACAATACATAGCAGGATTGCTTGCGCACAGCAAGGAAATCACTGCTGTGACGAACCAATGGGTGAATTCATACAAGAGGCTCGTTCCAGGATACGAAGCACCGGCATACATAAGCTGGGGCAGAAAAAACCGCTCGGCACTCGTGAGAGTTCCATCGTTCAAACCCGACCATCATAATTCCTGCCGCGTGGAATATCGCGCTCCCGACCCCGCAGCGAACATATACCTGACTTTTTCTGTAATGCTCGCTGCTGGACTGAAGGGAATTGAAGAAAAATACAAAATCCCAGAACCAATCGAAATCGATATCTTTATGATGTCAAACGCAGAACGGCAGGAAATGGGAATTGAATCGCTCCCCGATTCCCTGTATTCAGCAGTTATACAGATGGAAGAGGGAAAAATTGTCAGAGAAACATTCGGCGACGAACTTTTTAAAAAATACATAGCGAACAAAAAAGCGGAATGGGAAAGATATCGCGTTCAGGTGACCGACTATGAACTGAAGGAATATCTTCCCACATTATAAACTGAACTGGAAAAATATTGCGCAGAGGAAAAAAATATGAAAAAGGTGGTTCATCAGTCATCCGTTCCCGAAGAAACAGTGAATATGAAAGACGCATCGGGGGTAAAGATACAGTGGCTCATCAATTCATCAGATGATGCCGAAAATTTCTTTATGAGAAGATTTACCGTCGATGTCGGTGGATATACTCCCCGACATAGCCATCCATACGAGCACGAAGTCTATGTTCTCGAAGGAAAGGGAAAAGTTTTTATCGACGGAGAGTGGCATGACTTCGAAAAGGACTTTGTCATCTTCGTTCCGCCAGATTTGGAACACCAATTCAAGAACACAGGCGATAAAGAATTGATTTTCCTATGCTCCGTTCCTGCAAAGCCTTCAGCCTGATAACCTTTTGTTGTTCCTGCAATTCAGTGCGCAATTCAAGCCCAGAATGCTTTTGTCTTTACGATATTGAGCTCGATATGCAAACAGCTGAGGTTTCCCGAACAGGGTTTGAACTTTTTTAAAACATTTGACATTGTGGAAATAGCGATTTTCTTATTATCTCAAAGTATGTGGGGCATATAAAATGTTTAAGTTTTTGCAAAAAGTGTTCGGGACGGCATCGGATAGACAGATTAAAAAACTGCTTCCGCTTCTCGATAAGTTCTACAGGTATTTTGAAAATATGAATGAACTTTCGGATGTCGAACTTCGCGGGCTTACGAAGAAATTTCGCAGACGCATCATCGAGGAAACAATAGATTTTCATCGCGAGCTGATTGACATAGACGAAGAGATTGCATCTTCGTCGGATGCCGATGAGATTGAGGAATTGCGTGAGCGCCGCGAGAGGGTTGAGGACGAACTTTTCGATGCGGAGCAGCGGGTTCTCGACGAAATTATGCCCGAAGCGTTTGCCGCCGTTAAGGAAACCTGCCGCAGACTTGTTGGAACGGAATTCGACCTGATGGGGCACAAAACGGTGTGGGATATGATACCATACGATGTTCAGGTTCTCGGGGCGATGGTTCTGCACAGCGGTAAAATTGCGGAAATGGCTACTGGTGAGGGAAAGACACTGGTCGCCACGATGCCGATGTATCTCAATGCGCTTGCATTAAATCATCATTGGGTTGTGGCTGCGCTCGATAAATACGGCGATGACATTGACCGGTGGAACTTTGAACCGCTTGAGGATAAAAATGGCACAAAAATTCCCGTCGGCAGGGGCGTTCATCTGGTGACCGTCAACGATTATCTCGCCCGCCGCGATGCACAGTGGATGGGGAAGATTTACGAATATCTCGGGCTTTCCGTGGGCGTCGTCCACGAGGGAATTGAACCGCACAGCCCTGAGAGGAAGGAACAATATCTCGCCGACATTACATACGGCACGAACAACGCATTTGGGTTCGACTATCTGCGGGACAATATGGTTCCCTTCCCGGAAGGCGTTGTCCAGAGGGAACACTTTTACTCCATCATCGACGAGGTTGATTCGGTTCTCATCGACGAAGCGAGGACACCCCTCATTATATCTGGTCCTGTGCAGAGCAACATTTCCGCGCAGTTCAAGAGGTGGAATTCCGCGATAAGGCACCTTGTCAATCAGCAGGCGAAACAGTCGGCGCGCCTTTTGAACGAGGCTAAAAAAATGTGGGAACAGGCACGAAGTCTCGAAGCGGAAGGAAAAGGCGGCGAAGCGGATAAACTTCGCAAGGAAGCAGGACAGAAACTATTGATGGTCAAAAGAAGTGCGCCGAAAAACCCGCAATACTTAAAATTGATAAAACAGCCCGATATTTTGAAAGCCATCAGCAGAGCGGAATCCGAGCGGCTGCGCGATAAAAATATGTATGAACTCGATGAGCAGCTGTATTTCGCCGTCGATGAACACGAAAATTCAATAAATCTTATGGATAAGGGGCGCGATGAACTTGCCCGGTATGCCAATGTCGAAAAGGACATTTTCATCCTGCCTGACCTCGCCGACGAACTATCTCAAATTGAAGGGAACGAAAATCTTTCCGAAAAGCAGAAGGAAGAGGAAAAGCTAAAAATTCACAAAAAGTTCGCTCAGCGCGGCGAAATCAACCACGCCATAACACAACTTCTCAAAGCCTATGTGTTATTTGCAAAGGATGTCGATTATGTCGTGCAGCAGGGAAAGGTCGTGATAGTTGACGAATTTACAGGCCGCCTGATGCCCGGACGAAGATATTCTGAAGGGCTTCATCAGGCTCTCGAAGCAAAGGAAGGCGTCCGTGTTGAAGGCGAAACTCAAACCTATGCACAAATCACATTTCAAAACTATTTCAGGATGTATCGCAAACTTGCAGGGATGACAGGAACAGCTATCACCGAAGCGCCGGAATTCTGGGAAATATATAAGCTCGATGTAGTTCAAATTCCCACGAACCGACCGGTTAGGCGGGAGGACTTCAACGATAGAGTTTATCTGACGCGCAGGGAAAAATTCAACGCCGTGATGGATGAAATAGAATACTATCACAACAGAAACCAACCTGTGCTTGTGGGAACGGTTTCGGTTGACATTTCTGAAACGCTCTCGAGAATGCTCAAACGGAAGAAAATTCCGCATTCTGTTCTCAACGCGAAACATCACCAGAAGGAAGCGGAAATAGTTGCTCTTGCGGGTCAGCCGGGTGCGGTGACAATCGCTACGAATATGGCAGGACGAGGAACGGACATCAAACTTGGCATCGGAGTTGTCCGCGCATACGAACTCGTATTTTCAAAAATTCTTGAAGAAATCGGCAGGGAAATTCAATCATCCGGCAAATCGTTTCTGCTTGTTGCTGAAAATGAAGAAGTTCTGCGCAATTTAACGGCGCTGTGCAAAGACGAAGGACTTCAATATCGAGTATTCAGCCTTCGCGAAAGCGCCGCAGAAACTGTGGCAAAATTTTTATCAGAGAAAGGGAAGGTAGCGCTTTTCGCAGGCTTTGAGCTGGCGAACAGCATACCTGCTGGAAACTACGAACGAAAAGACTTTCCAAAGCCAAAATGTGCACTCCGCACAAATGTGATTGACGAGTGGACCTGTCCTGAAAATCCAAAGGAGTGCATAAAAAAGGGAATTCCCTGCGGACTTCATATAATTGGAACGGAGCGGCACGAATCGAGGCGAATTGACAACCAGCTGCGCGGACGAGCAGGAAGACAGGGGGACCCCGGCTCATCGCGGTTTTTTGTGTCCCTTCAGGATGACTTGATGCGACTTTACGCAGGCGGAGACAGAGCATACAATATGATAAAACGCCTGAATCCTCCGGAAGGCGAACCGATTGAAGCAGGAATTATATCAAAACAAATTGCAGCGGCACAAAAGCGAGTTGAAGCGCAGAACTTCTCCATAAGAAAACACCTTCTCGAATACGACGATGTGATGAACAAACAACGAGAAGTAATATACTCGTTGAGAAAGAACATTTTATTCGGCGGGAATCTCAAGCCTGAATATAAAAGACTAATTCGGGAATTTTGCGAAGACCTCGTTGACTTTTACACAGACCCGCAATCACCACAGGAAACCTGGGACTGGAAGGGAATGCTCGACGAATTTTCGCGCACATTTCTCGTGCGATTTGACCCGCACGATGAAAAAGACTCGACGGGCGACCTCGTCGAAGATATGTATAAAACGGCGATGCGCGCATACGAATTGAAGGAAAGCATTCTCGGCGACAGCACGACCAGAAGCCTCGAAAGAGCGGCAATGCTTGCAACAATCGACCAGTTGTGGAAGGAGCATCTGCGCGCACTCGACGAAATTAAAGAGGGAAGCTACCTGTTTTCATACGCTCAAAAAGACCCTCTCGTCGAATATAAGAAAGAAGCGTTCAGCGCCTTTGAAAATCTCATTGCAGATATCCGCCGCGAAACGCTGACGAAATTTTTCCACGCACAGGTAGTTCAACAGGATAGAAGCGGACAAGCTGTCCCACTTCGGGCGATGCACCAGAAAGCGGGATATGGTGCCGGCGCCACAGCCGCTATCGCCCAACGGGAATTTGGCGCACAAAAACCTCAACCTCAATCACCGGATGGAACGCCAGTTCCAGCAGTTGGTCCCGGATTTTCACCACCTCCGGGCAATAAATCGCCTCAAACAAATGTTCCACAAAAGCGAAAACCTATCCGTCGCAAAGGTAAAAAAATAGGCAGAAACGACCCCTGTCCCTGCGGCAGCGGAAAGAAATACAAAAACTGCTGCGGAAAAAATAAATAGCACGAAAAAAATTTATTGTAAAAAAAGCCCCCGATGAAACTTCATCGGGGGTCTTTTCATCCAGCGCAATATTCATTAAACTATTTGAGCAATGTAATCTTCGTAGCTGCTTTCATATCACCCGACTTCACGCGGCAGAAATATGTTCCTGTGGACACCGCTTTTCCGACATTATCCATACCATCCCACACAACGGTATGATTTCCGGAAGATGAGAAGTCATCGTAAAGTGTCCTTACCACACGGCCATTGACATCGACAATTTCAACCGTAGTATGTCCACCAGTGGGGCTGTTCCAGGAAATTTCCGTCGATGCGTTGAACGGATTTGGATGAGCTTCGATTGCTATTTTATTCGGACGGTTATTGTATTTTTCAGCAATCTTATCGGGACAGGCGAAGCAGGTATCGCAGTTCAGAATTGTCGTGTCAACTGCTATGTGCAGCACAGGGCAGTTCACCTTTTCACCCACATCACGAGGAGACTTTCCTGCAGATTTATCGAGCACAGCGAAAATGTGAACTTTGTCGTCAACTTTTCTCGCGATAGAAATGTCGAGTTCGGACATATCATCGCCGGCGCTGGTGAGTTTAGCGTGTGTGTTGGAAATATTCTGTGGCGGTGTCCAGGTTGCGCCGCCGTCAAAAGAACGAGCGATAAATATTTCATTATTCGCCACACCATCGGCATTGGCATCAAGAGTGCCGCCTGTAGTATAATACCACAGAGAATCAAGCTCTTCCATATCAGCATCGCTGAGCGTTTCAGGATGTGTTGCTATAAAACCCCAGAGGGAATCTCTGTAAGCATAATATCCGGGCCAGGCCTGTTCCCAGATTACATAAGCAGTTCCCTCATTATCAAAACCTATACTCGGACGAATAACAGTTTCATCAGCAGTTGAAGACTCACCGCCAGGGACTAAAGTAGAACTGACAAACCTCGGTGGACAAATATTTTTCACTTCTCCGCTCGCTTCATCCCAGTGCATAATAGTGCTTCCATAATACACACTTGTTGAACAATCATATTCCACATTAGTCACAGTAAACATCTTTGCCGTAAATACAGCATGTAAATTACCATCGGGGTCATAAGCAAGACTGACATCAGTTCCCCATAGAGGCCTGTAGAAAACAACATAAGTATCCAATTTTGAAAAATGTATTGTAGTATCAAGAGTATCTGTGTATATAAAAGGAACGAGAAGGGTGTCAAATTCATCAAGTGACCAGACTCCGCTTTCGTCCTGCGGTCCAAGAATTTTCTGTCGCTCGCTCCAGGTAATTCCACCGTCATTGGACTTGCGATAGACAAGAGACATAGCCTGAAGCCAACCATAATAAACCCCGCCCTCAGGAGATTCCCTTTCACAATCATTCGTATCATAAACGGCATAATATGCAACGGCAATCTCGCCAGTGGGTCTATATACATCAATATCACAGGTAATTCCGTCCTGGACATCCAAAAGAAGCGGGTCGGTCCAATCATATTGGTGAATTAGTGGAGGTGTCATATCAGTATTCCATTCAGGTTCCCCAGTCCAGAAAACAACATAATCCGGCATTGGGGTTCCACACAGGGTATCTTCATTAGATGGCGTGGAAGCAAGATATATATTGCCATCATCGTTTCCAGCAATCCGGGGCCAGATGGCTGTTAAATCTACCGAATCGCAATCGCAAAGGTCAGGGTAGTATGGAACAAGCTCATCTGAACAGGTGGTGGCAATTGGCGGTATCGATTCCAGCAAATCCGCCGTTCCATCTTCACTTCTTACAAAACCACCAGGAGAATCCATAATTCTATACATCGCATCCCATCCAATATCGGTATGATAATCGGGCAAGTCAGAATATGTAGCGTGAAAAGCGACAAACGGCACATCAACACGGACAGTCGTGTCCAATCCAGAAGGTAGCGCAGTAAGCGTAATATTCGTATAACCTGACCGAGTAGCACCGTCAACCTGAAGCCCTGTTCTCTCAGCGCCTGCAAGCTGATTTCCATCAGAATCGACATAGTTATAATACACATGACGAGGATTCCACGAAGAATTCGAAGACATCATCCAGCAAATATGTGCGGTTCCGTTATCATCGAGCACAATGTTTCGCCCACAGGTATAATTGTGCTGCATCTCGTAATATGTAAATCCCACTGTATCCACTTCCTGTTCCAGATACGGCGGGATACAGATTGGATATCCCGCCCATTTTGAATCCTG
>JAGHAI010000022.1 GCA_021161555.1 bacterium | reverse complement strand
TAAAATAAATCTCAAAAAACGCAGCTGTAAATTCAATTGATAGTCGAAAATATTTGTTGGGAGTTAATTTACTTTAAGTATATTATTTTCTTGCTCTTCCGCATATTTTTGCTCGTTGTTTCCACAATGTACAATCCGCCTGGAATTGTTTTGTCCGGTGTCCAGATGAATGTGGTTTTGTTATTATGGGAAGGCAAACTTTGCTCAGATAATTGATTCTTTTTATAAACAATATTTCCTTTTATATCATATATATTCAGGTCTGCATTTTTTGGGATTGTGATTTTGCAGGACGAGTTGAACGGGTCTGGCGAAACCGACAGAATCGATTCATCCGGAATATTTTTTTCCACCACTCCACTAAATCCTTCGTCGAGGAATTGTATGCACCTGTCCATCAGGTCGTTGAATGAAGATGTGGATAATTCTCCCATCGAAAAGCCGAGATAGATTACTCTTGCACCGTAGTCTTCCATAACAATTCCTGCGCTGGAACAATCTGGATACTGGAAAATACCAGTCGCACCGCTTGCCATCGGATTTACCTTTTCAGCTCTTGGAGCTCCAGACAGGGAAGCACTCCATCCTGAAAATGGGTCGAGTCCTTCGAGGGCGGATACCGTTTCAAAAGAAGATGCTGCACCCTGATACTGTGCGCCGAGTGCCATCGTGTAGAATGTAAAATCGCCTCCGCAAATCCTGCCAATGCCTGAACCATTTATTAACACTTTCCCCGCCATTGATAAAATGTAGTTTCTGAGTTCGGTTCTTTCATTGCCCTGAAGGGTCACTGTGGTATCATTCCCACAATACCAGATTACCTTATCTATCCCGAGTGTGGAAAAGGAAGCGATGTCGCCGTCGTTCTGCGTATCCCAGTAAAATGGAAGAGAAGCAATATCTTCAATATAATCGAAATACATAGATGAATCTCTATCGTCAGAATCATTGACCAGAAGCAAATCGACGCCAGAACCAACCATAAACGAGAGTGTATCGCATCGCTCGGGGATTTCATCGCTGTGAGCGATAACTAAAAATTTACCTATTCCAGAGCTCGGGGCGTTCACAGTGAGGGGAATATCTGTTGTGCTCAGCGATAGAACCAGAGCAGTCGTTGAAGTATCGGATGAATACATATACGCCGACCAATCAGAGGGCATAGAAACCGGCACAATTGTGAGATTGTAATAATCCGTTTCAAGACCGACATTGGCAACCTGAATGTTGAAATTGGCAGAACCGCCAGGTGAGCATAATCCCTTTTTCTTATCCGCGGAAACCCGAAAATCATAATCGGGGCGAGGTTCAAGTATCGTTTTGAACCCGTTCTGTATATACGGCAGAACTGGACCGATGACATAGGCTACGAAAATACAGCTATCCGGCGACCATTCAGGGTCTAAATCGAAGGCATAGGTGAATTCCACAGTGTCGCCATATCCAAGATGAAAGGTATTTCCCGTTGCACCAGTATAAATTCTCTGGACAACCCAATGATAAGAATGTCCACCAGCTTCAAGCCCATTTACCGTTAATACAGCCATTATTCTGTAGTCGTCTTCTTCTCCTGGCTCATCCATAAACACACGAATCGTTATCGAATCGGCAGAATGGTGCGCTTCTTCAATGCCAATATAAGATTCTGCCGCGGCGTGCAAACTGAAAGCGTGTATCCAGCTCGTATAATCGTATGTATAATCCTCTCCATCTATGAACATATGAGGAACATATCCCATTTCATAGTAAGTTCCATAATAACTTTCCCGTGCTCCAGCGCCGTATATTTCAAGTGCGTCGGATGTATGAAAACGAAGAACCGCCGCCGAATCTGCCCATTCATCGTAATGGTCGAGCAGATATTGGTGTGCAGTGTTGCAGGGACCACACCAGCTTGCCGTGAACATCTCTCCGATGGAAGTTCTCGGAAATGACCATAATATCCCATAAAGAACAGTTACCGCTGCTATCACAATCAATAATCTTCTCATAAATCTTCCCCCAATATTTGTTGAACAACTTATCTGCGAAAAATTTTCCCCGCAGATAAATATTCGAGGTTTTGTCAATTAACTGATTATTTCAGCAAAATAATTTTCCTCTCCTGCAAACCACCGTTCCATCGCAATCTTGCAAAATATATTCCCGAAGGCTCGTCGCCTGCGTTCCAGAGGAACTTTCCCGTTCCTTCCACTTTTTGCGAAATTAAGTTCCTGCCCGATATGTCGAGTATGGAAAGTTCTCCCTGCTCGGGGATTTTATAATCAATTCTGCACACTGCATTAAACGGATTTGGCGAAACAGACAGGGAAAAATGCTCTGGAAGTTTTTTAGCATCGGAAATTCCGCTTTCGAGGAGCCAATCGAGCACATTGCCGAGCAAATCCACCTGGTCACGGTCGTTTTCGATGCTTTCAAAGCCAAAACCGAAATAGACAAGTCTATAAGTTCCCGCATATTTCAGACCTGCACACTCGCTCGTTCCTGTGCCATAGTATAATATCGGTTCTGCGCCATCGCGCGGATGAAGAATATCGGCATATCGAGAAGAAGTCCCGGTTCTTTCAATTGAGAAGGAAAAGCCATCGGCGATAGGGTCGCCGGAAACACCATATACATTATGGCTCGAAGCAGAATCATCAGAAGTTTCCCAGTCGGATTTAAGATAATCCGTCATAAAGGAAGGTGAAACAGCATTTGCCACGAGGTCCCAGCCTATATCTGTCCCGTGAATAAATAGCTTGCCGCCATCGTCAAGGTAAGTTGACAGGACAGACACATCTTCAGTGGTAAGAACATCATCCCAGTGCCAGCCCGTAGGCCAGATAACAGCGTCAAAATTTCCCATACTTGATGCTGTGGGAACGGCTGTGTTCCTGTCGAAAACCGAATAGTTCTCTCCCAATTCATCAAGTGCACCGGTTATATAATCTTCATAATCCTGGTCCTGGTCATCATCAACGACAAGAATTCCACCGCCTGTGGATACGGAAAAGTCAACTTCGTATTCCCTCGATGTAGCTCTCGATGTGAATGTAAGCGTCGCACTTCCCGACCCGACTTCTGAGGCATCGGTATAAAAATGAACTGATACTGTGTCAACATCTCCTGATGCCACATACATATACGCATCGTCAAGAAAACATATATCCGGCGTGCAGGCGTTTATCGTCCACCCCGATGGTGCTTCGGTTTCAAGATGAATATCTATTGTATCGCCGTTTACACCATTGTTCTCAACTCCAATGTAGAAGACCACTTCATCTCCCGGGTCTGCGAGGGAAGATGTTTCGTCGGTGTGAAGGAGGAAATAGTAATCCGGCGGCGGAATGGTTCCGTGGCAACCCTGATATATAGTATGATTGGTCGAATCGTCGTCAACAAAAGCGGCAAGTTCACAATCTGTTATTATCCAATCACTCCCAATTTCGTAAGGAATAGCAAAGGATAATGTTTCACCATAACTTATTGTAAATGATTCTCCCGTCGTTCCCGTGAGCATATCGCGGACAGTCCAGTTGTATTCGTCTATGGCTGTGCCTGGCAAAATAATTCCGTTTTCCAGCACTAAAACAAACAATCGATATGAGCCGGCTGCAGAAGCATCATCAATTGTAACTGCAACATAAGCAGTTTCGGAAGTGACATCTTCAAACCACAGACCAACCGGTGTTTCCAGTCCAATTCTCGCATTTAATGAGTCGATTATTTCTGGTCCTTTATCTCCGCCTACAAATCCCCATACACCATCAATACCGCCAGATGGTATGTAATAAGCATATTCATCTGGGTTGTAGAGCCAGTATATATAATAGCAATATGGGTCCACTTCGTCGGTTCCGAGAGAATCGGCTATGTAGTCTATCAGAACCGCATCGTCGTATAGGGCAGGATAATTTTCATCTAAATATGTATGCAGCATTCCACAGGGTCCGCACGAGGTTGCGCTGATTATTTCCGCAACAGGCATTCGCTCAAAGCCCAGTGCAACGCCAAACATAATCAACAATATAGCAGCAAGGAGAAACATCCGTTTCATAACACCCTCCTGTGTGTTTGATTTGTTAGTTTAAGTGATTTGCCGTAGGATAGTTCGATTTTTTATGAAATTATCTGTATTTTTATCCAAATATGTTTTATTCGATTTTTTTAGCCGCTGCGCCGAGAACGGTTTTATCTCCGCTCTGGATGAAGGCAACTACCGCATATCCTTCGGTGGTTGCGCCAGAAATTTCTTCGGGAACGGCGATTTTGAAATCGTATGTTTCTTCTCCGCCAGCAGGAATTGCGATGCTCTGCCCATCGACATCTGTGAATGCGGCGGCGGCAACCCAGTCGTACTCGGTTAATCCGTTTGCGCCTGCTTCGTCAAGTTCAGTTTTTTCCCTGACAAGATAGCAATACAAATATGAGATAATTGTATCTTGCGCAGAAATTGTGAGCGAAACGCTTATGCTGTCGCTTTCTGAAGTCGTCGATATTGAAATCGAAGCGAGCTTATCCACCGCGTGGGCAGAATCTATTTTGGAGTGTATCTCATCTGCGCTGTTGGCTTCGCCAAGAGTGAGAACACTGCCGTCTATCACAAGTTGAGGGATGGATGTGAAACCATAGTAATTTCCGCGACTATCGTGGACATCGGCTGCAGCGTTGTGATATGGGTCATTCGGATACAATAGATGGTGAAATTCGATGACAACGGGCATTTCGTCATTTTCAAGATAATATTCCAGAACTGTGCTTAGAGCCAGATGCACATCTGCGCAACCGACGCAGTCCACATTTGTGAAATTTTCCACGAGAACAGGAAAATAACTTATTCCAGTCTCGCTATCTTCATTATCGTTATCGCTTTCGTTGCTGGGGCAGCCCACAAGCAGAATTGAGATTGAAATGAAAAGAATAAAGTTTTTAAAAATTTTCATTTTTTCCTCCAACCAATCCAATCAAAATTTTATATAATTATTTAGCCAATCGCAAGAAATTTTTTAAATTTATATATCCGCTTTATCATAATTATATTGT